>JAGWQP010000460.1 GCA_028876805.1 Acidobacteriota bacterium
TAGCGGGCTTTCCGCGAATGGATCGCGCATTGTTCGAGGGCGGGGAGGCGACGCTCAGGAGAAGGTCCGGCCGGCGAAGACGCTCGTCTCTCGCCTTAGCCTAGCTAGCCGATAGCCGAGTCGACGGCTGGATGAAGCTTGCGGAACAGTTTACCCAGGGGAGCCGGACGTCACTGCGAGCGTCAGCAACCAATTCAAAGACCCATGCCAACCGGCCGGCCACCGGGAGCCAGATGGAGCGGCTCCCTAACCCGGAAATCTACGATTTCACCGCCGCGCCATTCGCCGGACACAAAGGAACCTTAGTCAGCGCTGGTACGCCACCTGGCCGCCGACAATCGTGTACACCACGTCAGTCGCCAGGATCTCGTCCTCCGGGACCGTCAAAATATCGCGAGATAGAACCGTGATGTCGGCGAGTTTGCCCGGCTCGAGCGAGCCTTTTACCTTCTCTTCGAACGCGGCGTAAGCATTGTTCCAGGTGTAGGACCGCAGGGCTTGTTCCCGACTCATGCGCTGGTTCGGAAAAAACACGGTTCCGTCCTTCAGGCGGCGACTCACGGAAGCGTGAAACGAAGCGAGCGGGCTGACATCCTCTACGGGAGCATCGGTTCCGTTCCCTACGATCGCACCCGTTTCGATCAGCTTCTGCCAAACATACGCGCCTTCTTCGGCCCGCTTCGGGCCCAACCGCAGAATAACGAACGGCCCGTCGGAGGTGCAGTGGATCCCCTGCATGGCTGCAATGACACCCAGCTTGGCGAAGCGCGGGATATCGGCAGAGCTCAGGTGTTGCGCATGCTCGATGCGCCAGCGCAGATCCCGTTGGTCAGGATGCCGGCGAAACTCCTGTTCGTACAGGTCGAGCGTCTCGCGGTTGGCGCGGTCTCCGATGGCGTGCACCGCCAATTGATATCCGTGCTCAATAGCTAGCTCCGCGGTCCGGCGGATATCTTCCGTATCCTCCGTGTTCAGGCCGCTGCTGCCGGGCTGATCCGTGTACGGATCGAGAAGCCAGGCTCCGCGCGAGCCGAGCGCCCCGTCGATCTGCCTCTTGATGGCCCGAACGGTCAGGTGGTTCGCTCCCTCACCGATGATGCGATAGCGGTCCAGCGCCGGAGCGAGTTCCGAATTTGGGGCGCGCAGCATGACCCACAACCGCAACCGCAACGCTTGCCCGGCGGCCATGCTTCTGAGAACGTCAACGGTATCTAGCGGCGATCCTGCATCCTCGAACGTAGTGATACCGTTCGATAGACTCTCGTACGATGCCAGATCGATGACCTTCCGCAGTCCGGCCGCGCGCTCGGCCGGGGTGCGTTTCGTTTGCCAACGGCTGTACGCCTGATCCGCCAGCCGTCCGGCCGTTTCCCGCAGCAGGCCGGTCGGATAGCCTTTCGGATCTTTCAAGATCTCACCACCCGGCGGATTCAGCGTGGCCCCGGTGATTCCCGCGGCCTCCAGCGCCTTCTGGTTCACAAAAGTCGCGTGGCCGCTGGCATGCGTGAGCAGCACCGGGTTGTTGGGAGAAACGGCGTCAAGCGAAGCATGCATCGGGAAACCCTCGACGCTCGGCTCGGGGGCTCGATCCCACTTGGATTGGTGCCACCCACGCCCTATGATCCACTCGCCAGGCGTGGCCAGCTTCGCGGCACCCGCGACTTGAGCCACGATGGCGTCCCATGTGCGCGCTTCGCGCAGGTCCAGTCCCAGCCGAAACTCGCCCATGGCAGTGAAGTGCCCGTGGCCTTCAATAAAACCCGGAATGGCCAGCATCCCGTGGAGGTCAATGACCCGCGTTTGCGGCCCCATCCAAGATTTCGAGACGCGGTTGCTGCCGAGCGCCGCAATCCGGTCCCCGCGGACCGCCAGTGCCTCGGCCATCGGCGCCGAAGGGTTCAGCGTGACGATCTTCCCGTTGCGCAGAATCAGGCTGGCGGGCTGGGCCACTAGTACCGATGCGAGCGCCATCTGAACCGCAATCAAACGCCCGCGCTGGCCGGACACGGCTTCGCCCTACCTCCCCGGCACGCCCATCCAGCCTCGCGTGAAGAAGTCCGTGAGCGTGAGCAACAGAAGTATAGCGAGCCACATCAAACCGCCCAGGATGACCAGCCGCGTGAGCAGCGTGCTGTAGCGCAGATGCATGAAGAACAGCGACACCAGCAGCATTTTGGTCACTGCAATCACGAGCGCGGCAACCACGCTGAAATTCCCCAGGTCGATGAACGACACCCACGTAGTCAGCACCGTGAGCGACAGCAGCACAATCAATACCAGCGCGTACGTCTTGACGGAATCTATGTGTTCACGTTGCATGGCTATTTGGGCAGGTGGCGGTCAATCAGGTATAGCAGCGGGAACAGAAAAATCCAGACGATATCCACGAAGTGCCAGTACAATCCGGAGATGTCAATCGGCGTGAAATAGTCAGCCGAGAACTTTCCCTTCCGCGCCTGGAGGATTAAGACAGTAAGGATTCCAACGCCCACAACCATGTGCAGGGCGTGCAACCCGGTCATGGCAAAGTAGAGCGAGAAAAACAGCTTGGCCGGACCCTGGAGCGGCGTGCCCTCCAGGTGAAACTCGGCCTGACCCGGAATGTGGTGCTCCTCAAACTTCTCGTTCCACTCGTACGCCTTCACGCCCAGGAAGATGCACCCAAAGATCAACGTCAGAATCAGAAAAAAGACGATCAGGTTGCGGTGCCCCAACTGGCCGGCCCGCACCGCCATCACCATGGTGAAACTGCTGAGCAGCAGAACGCAGGTGTTGATGGCGCCCACCACCACATTCAGGCTTGTGCTGGCGATGGCAAATACCGTCGGGTATGTGGAACGGTAAATCGTATAAGCCGCGAACATGCCCCCGAAGAACATCACTTCGGTAATGAGGAAGATCCACATCGCCAGCGTGGATGCGTCTTTTTGTTGCTCGGCGGTATCGAACTGCTCGCGGAGCGCGAGCGTTTCCGGCTGTGTTGCGTGTGCTTCGCTAGCCAACTTCCAGTACCTCCCGGCTCACCGTGGTATAGTCGTACGCCTCACGCGTCACGACTGGTATCTCCTCAAAGTTGTGCGTGGGCGGCGGAGAGGACGTCTGCCACTCCAGCCCGGAGGCCCCCCACGGATTGGCGCCCGCCACGGCCCCGTAGCGGAGCGACCAGAACAGATAGATCGCCGGCACCACGTACCCTACCGCCAGCACCGTGGCGCCTAAGGTCGACGCCACGTGCAGCACTTGAAACTCCGGCGGGTACGCGTGATACCGTCGTGGCATCCCCAGGTATCCGAGGATGAACTGCGGAAAGAACGTGAGATTGAAGCCGACAAAGACGAGCAGCGCGGAGAGCTTGGCCCACCCTTCCGGATACATGCGGCCGGTCATCTTCGGCCACCAGTAGTGCACACCGCCAAGATATGCCATAACCGTACCACCGACCATCACGTAGTGGAAGTGTGCGATCACGAAGTACGTGTCGGTAACGTGAACATCGATTCCGAGCGCCGCCACGAACAAGCCCGTCAGCCCGCCGATGGTAAACAGCCCGATGAACCCGAACGCATATAACATCGGTGTAGCGAAGGAGATCGAGCCCTTGTACAAGGTGGCCGTCCAGTTAAAAACTTTGATGGCCGATGGAATCGCCACGAAATAGCTGAGGAACGAGAAGACCAGGCCCGCATACAGGGACTGGCCGCTAACAAACAGATGGTGGCCCCACACCAGAAACCCGATCACGGCGATAGCCACGCTCGAAAAGGCCACGAAGGGGTACCCGAACACTGGTTTGCGCGCAAATGTCGAAACCAGCTCGCTGATTACACCCATCGCCGGCAGCACCATGATGTACACGGCTGGGTGCGAGTAGAACCAGAACAGATGCTGGAACAACACGGGGTCGCCACCCAGCGCAGGATCGAAGATGCCGATGTGGAACACGCGCTCGCAGAAGACCAGCACCAAGGTCACCGCGATCACCGGCGTCCCCAGTACTTGGATTAGGCCGGTGGCGTAGTTGGCCCACACAAACAGTGGCATCCGAAACCAGGTCATGCCGGGCGCGCGCATGCGGTGCACCGTGACGATGAAGTTGAGACCCGTCAGAATCGAGGAAAATCCTGCGACAAATATCCCGAGCGCCGTAGCAATCACGTACGTGTTCGAATACGTCGTGCTGTATGGGGTGTAGAAGGTCCACCCGGTGTCCACGCCGCCGGCGACCATCGCGAAGATCGCGAACGCCCCGCCGGCGATCAGAAGGTACCAGCTCAGCAGATTGATTTTGGGGAACGCCAGGTCGCGCGCCCCGATCATTATCGGCAGGAAAAAGTTGCCCATCGTCGCCGGCACCGACGGGATCAGAAAGAAGAACACCATGATCACACCATGCATGGTGAACAGCTTGTTGTAAGTCTCCGAGCTGACCAGATCGCCTGCCGGGGTCAGCAATTCCATGCGGATCAGGCTGGCAAAGACGCCGCCGACGGCAAAGAAGATGGAAATGGTGATGAAATACAGAACGGCGATGCGCTTGTGGTCCTTGGTAAGCAGCCACGATTTCAGCCCGTAGCCGTTATTTAGGTAGTGCTCTCGTTCCTGCAAGACTTCGGTATTCATAAGCTAAGGATTCAAAGCTGGGGAACCTGTTCTGCCGGTCGGCCGGGTTGCGGCGCCGGCCCCTCTCAGCGGCAAATTTGAAGTACTCGGTCGGTTGCACCACGAATTCTTCAGCCACGTGCTCATGAGACAACTGACGTCACGCGCTGGTATCCCTCCACCGCCTAGGCGGCCGGGTTGAGAATCGATTCAAAATGTCTTCTTCGTCCGCCCTCATGTCGCCACCCGCGGGCGGCGAACTACAAATAAAACCCGGGCCCGCCTCCCGCTACGCCAGTCCCCGCGCACACGGCGCGGGACCCAACAGCATCCGCCGGTACTGGAACAGGAGACGATCGAGGCGCTAAAGGGTCATCATACACGACTGGAGATCCGGCCTGCAAATGGGTCGATCGCCCAAAAGATCAGCGGTTTTCGAGCCCGATTGCGGGAGGCCTGCGCGGGAAGAGTCGACGGTCAATCGGATCAGCCCCTGCGCGCCATCGTGCCGCGGTGAGACCATCGAGAGCGTTCGGTCGCTGACTCACAATTTGGTCGACCAACCGCTGCCCTCGTGGACCCCAGTGCCGGCTGTCGCTCCGCTCGGTCTGGCCTCGCTGCGATCTTTGTGACAGCCATTGCGGCATTCAACCAGTCGCTGTCACCGAAGTCATCGCACGCAGCGATCCGATTGGGTTGGACGCATCGGCTGGGACGGTCGGTAAAGGCTCGCCGTTTCGCTGACCGGGAGCAAGGTGATTTTGTGGTCGCCGCCCCCGGGGCGCTGGCAAGCGACACACCGCTCGTCGAAGTCAAAGCCCTGCTTCGTTCGGCAGCCCGTATTTTCCCCGCAGTCACGGTGAGCAGGAGGACCGCTTGAGCTGCACGCCGGCTCGTGCGGCTCTTCCCGCTTCCCGGTTGGGCGTTGCGTGGCGGTTCCTGTCCGAGCTCCCGCTGCTGCTAGGGCAACCGGAATTCCACCGACGGTGGCCGACCGCCGAATTCAGCTCCCGTTGGTTATAGACCTTGGTCGACGAACTGCACAATCGAAACGCCAGCGCCGCGGCCAGAGTGGGCTATGGCTGGCACTGACGTCGTGGGATCTCGGGCTCTTCATCCACGATTCCCATCCACAATTCTCCGATAGGCGCACTCTGCCACTCGGGCTGATGGCGCTGCTTTGCGCCTTCAGCAAGTCCGTGTAAGCGGCCGTCGATTATTGGTCTGGCGCGATCGGAGTGATGCACGAACCCGGAAGCTGCCTGTTTTGACTCGAGCGCTATCGTTACTCGCGTCAGCGCGGGATCGTCTTCGATGCGTCGGTCCGCTGCCGTTCCCCGTAAATAGCCGTGACGAGGTGGTCACACGCCTCCCGCCGCAATCGGTCGAACACGCTGGGCTGACCTCGCAGGCCGCTACGCCTCGAGGATGGGAGCGCTCAACTCGAGCCGCACCGTTTTTGGTTTCGTCCGGGAATTGCCTCGAGACCTGACCCGCTGCTCCCATTCGATGAAAAATGAGTCTCAATCTGTTGTCTCAAAAAGGGGTCCGGCCCAGATCACTTCGGTGTGGCAACTTTGCTCGAGACATTGAAGTGTCTAACGGCGAGTGTCTAACGGAGGTGTCTAACTGTGCAGGCCTGGTCAGGATATTCCTGGTACTACCGGGGCCACCTGCCCCTTCCAATGGTGCCGTCTTATGAAACCTCCCTCCGGCGAGTAATACCTTTAAATCAGACCATTTCTCTCCATTCTTGTAACATTTGTAACAATGGTTAATACCCTGAGTCCGTACCGTGAGTTGCTTTAGAGCAAAGACAGCA
>JAGWQP010000461.1 GCA_028876805.1 Acidobacteriota bacterium
CACCGAGAACATTAAACTCGCGCTTGCCGGGCATCAATTCGATGTGATCTCGCTCGATGGGAATCCGGTGCCGCGTCCCGCGAGGGTGGACATGCTGGAACTGGGAACGGCCGAGCGGATCGATGCTGTTGTACAGATGAGGAACCCGGGCGTATGGATCCTGGGAACGCCCAAAGCCGACGACCGCAACAACGGCATGGGCATTGTGGTCGAGTATGCCAACCGCAAAGGCCAGCCGCGGTGGATCACGCCGCCGAAAAAGGCTTGGGACTACACGCAATTTGGCGACAACCGTGCGACTCCCCTTCCCCAAGAAACGATTCCTCTCGTGTTCGGCAAAATCAACGGCGGCAAGGGCGGTTTCAACCGGTGGACGATCAATGGGAAGGGCTACGACTCCAAGGCCGAGCCACGCCGCCTGATGAAGGGCAAACGCTACCGTCTGGTCTTCGACAATCAGACCGATGATGCGCATCCGGTGCATCTGCACCGCAACAGTTTTGAACTGACGAACGTGTACGGCAAGCCGACCTCCGGCGTGCTCAAAGACGTGGTCTTGGTGAAAGGCTATCGGAAAATCGAGGTGGACGTTACTCCGGACGAAGAGGGCCTGATGCTGTTCCACTGCCACCAGCAATTCCACATGGACTACGGCTTCAAGCTGCTGTTCAACGTGGTATGAGCGAACGGCCGCGCACGGGCCCAAGTCGGGAGCTTTATGCCACGCCTGGGAATCTTGGTACAGCTATTTCACGTTCAAGCGACAACATCGGGCTAACTAAGAAGCGCCCCGAATCAACTCGTGCCCCCCGGGCAGCAGCTCGAAAGCGGCTTCCTTTCCAAAATAAAGTGCTCAGCAGTCCGCAGGCGCGGGCACGCCTCATGGCTTGGCTGCGCGTTCGGGCAGCTCAAACACCCACAAGAGCCATTCGCCGTCGGCCGGGTGGACGCGGCTTCCCCTCGGTGACCGGTGTGATCTGGTGATCCGGTCGAGTGGGTTTCAATGCTTGGGCGCGGGCGGCAGCGTCGCGAAGGGCGATAATCCACCGCCCGGGCCGGCGGCTGAGGCGCGGGCACCTGCTGCGCTCGCACCTGGCCCCCCAGGATGCCTTACCGCGACGAGCGCGCCGGCTGCGAGGATGACACTACAAAGCCGCATCTTGCGCGTCTTTCGCCGAACCTCCGCTTTATGTTTTTGCCCAGTTTATCAGGTCTTCTAGCGGGCACCTGCTGAGAGCCGCTTGGCGGAGCCGAGCTCATGGTGGAACATGTACGAGATCTCGACCGGAAAGTTGTCTTTCGAGTGCACGCTCAGCACCACCTGGTAGTAGCGCGGCAAGCGGCCAGACGGGCCGCGCAGCTGTTTGACCAGCATCCGCGCCAGATTCGGGTCGGTGACGGCCTCGACACCCGCGATCACGCTAGTCAGCTGGTTGCCGGATAAAATCAGCACTTCGCCGCGGCCGTAGAGTCCCGGCATATCAGTGATCAAGGCATGACTTTCTTCGCCCACGTGCGCGCCGGAAACCTGGTCGGGGATGAACGCCGGCTCGCCCGGTTGCGGATTGAGATTGCGGATTCCGTCGGACTCCATCACGATCTGCTGGTTCATCGGAAGCGACTCCATTTGGCGGGTGCCGGCTGGCGAGCCGAGAAAGACCACATTGTTTTCCTTCAGGTCCGGCCACGAAAGCAAATCGCTTCGCACCATGACAACGTTCTGGCGGCGCGGTCCCAAAAATTTTCCGAGCAGAAACGCGCCACTGGCGGTCCCGATTCCGGTAAAACCGTAGGAAGGAAACAACGAGGATGGCCTAAGCTTTTGCTTAAGAGTTCGGATGCCCTTGGCCTTGGTGAGCTCGTTCCACTCATCCAGGTCGGGATCGCGGACGAAGCCGACGCCGGGAATGCGCACCATCAGCCGTGCCGCGATGCAGACCACCAGCGGGCGGTCGGAGGCCAGAAGAGGCCCCCATATCTGCTGCAACTCCGGTGTCCAGGCCACCTGCGTGGTCTCGCGCACCACGCGCGGGGGTTCCAGAGCCAGATAAACAGCGAAGGTCGTGACGGCGACGAGCGCGACGGCCAGCCCGATTTCGCGCCGCCGCCATCCGTGGCCTCCAACAGCGGGAGCAGGTCGCTTCTGGGCTTCGGCCGTCGTCGGGCGCGTTACAAACACCACTCTGAATCCGCCCTTTGGCAGATCCACCACTACCGGATCCGTGACGCCATCGGTGCGGTAATACTCCTCCAGCTTCGCGCGAAGGCGGGCGACGTGCACACGAACCACCGAGTCCTGGCGGGGATCGTAGCTCGGAGGCTTGCCGAGGGCGTCCAGCCCGACGGTGTACTCTTTCAGGCTGTCCGCCTCGCCGGCGAGCGATTTCTCTGAGAGATAGGCCAGCAGGCTGCGCTGCACTTCCGAGCCGCGGAACGCCTTGCTACGCAGGATCCGTTCAATCTGTTGCCGTTCGGCGTCCACTGACGGTCAGATCATATCACGCGCTTTTTCCCCGCGGCCCAGCATATACTGATACGCAGGCCATGAGCGCGCGCGCACCGCACCTTCTGCTGGCTGTCATCCTCGCCCTTTCTGGCGGTAACCGGTTCCGGGGCCAGGCGGACCCTCCCAAGGACTTTCGCCAGGTCGCCTGGGGCATGACTAAAGCGCAGGTAGTCGCTTCCGAATCGAAGTCGCCCGCCGAAATCGCAGAAAGTAAAGGGGAAATGATCGTGCGGTACGACTCGGTGAGGTTCGCCGGACTGGACGCTCGCGTGGTATATCTGTTCGCGCGTGAACAACTGGTGCGGGCGAAGTATATTCTCGACGCGAACCACGCCGAACTCAACGATTTCATTGGAGACTTCAAGACCGTCGAGCCGGTGCTCGTCGAGCAGTACGGCAAGCCGGCCGAGGAGCGGGCCATCTGGCTGGACGATTCGACCCAACTCGAACCGAAAAGCTACCTGGACCAGGACCGGGCGACACCCGCAAATATTCTTCCGTCCGACCAGTTGGTGGGTCTGGCGGTTTCGCTCGGCCATCTGAAACTTTATACCGAGTGGCATGGGAATCGAACCGAGGTGCGGCACCTGTTGACCGGGGAGAATCATCAGATCGTTCACCTGGTGGAGTACCGGAGTGTGGCATTGACTCCTCGCGAAGGGGAAGTGCGCGGGCGCCAGGTGTTCGAGGACGCTCCAGGAGGACGTCGAGGAAGATGACACTCGCCTACCTGACGGTCATCGGCAACAAACAGGGGCAGTTCAAAGCGGAGGGAGTCCCGGTGCAACATAAGGCCTCGATCCCCGTTCTGGCCTTTGTCATGGAACTCGCTTCCGCTCGGGGTGCCGCGGCCGGGCCGGTAACCGGCAAGCGACAATATCAGCCCGTCACGGTAGTGAAGGAGTGGGGCGCCGCGTCGCCTCAGGGCCTAGCGGCCTGCGCTACCAATGAGGTGCTGAGTACGGTGAAGATCGAGTTCTCCAAGACCAAACCGACCGGAGAAGAATATACGTTTCAGACCGTGACTCTTACCAATGCCACGCTCTCCGGCGTGCGGCGCTTTACCGGGGATCTGGAGGCCGCCGAGGGACTCGAGCCCACGAGCAAGGAGCCCACGGGACTCGAACGGTGGTCGTTCACCTTCCAGAAAATTGAGGTCGCCGACGTCGATGGCAAGACCACCTTCGTCGACGACTGGCAGGCGCCAGTGGCATAGGACGAGCGATGACAGCAAGCACGAAACTACGGGTCGCGATGGTGGAGCTCTGGCTGGCCGTGGGGTTAGTGGCGGACTCGGTAGCCGGTTTAAAGTGGACCGCGCCTCGGGAGTGGACCAACGTAGGCACGGCGCCCATGCGCGCCGCCACCTACAAGGTGCCGCTCGCGGCCGGCGACCACGGCGCCGCCGAGTGTGTGGTGTACTTCTTCGGGAAGGGCCAGGGCGGCCCCATCGATGCCAACATCGAGCGCTGGAGAGGCCAGTTTCGCACGTCCTCCGGAAAGCCGGCGGTGGCGGCGATCCGCAAACGGGTGGTTCACGGACTGCCTGTCACGGCCATCGACGTGTCGGGCGAATACACCGGCATGAGCGGTCCGGTCGGTGAACCCAGTTCCGTCGCCGGTTACCGCCTGCTCGGCGCCATCCTCGAGAACCCCGGTGGCAACGTCTTTCTGAAATTCACGGGTCCCCTCCGCACTGTGACCGCGAACCAAGCCGCCTTCGAGAAATTGCTGGCGTCATTTGAAAAGCAGCGTTAGCTTGCTACTCCTATACGGTGACATATTCTACGAGATTGTTACGCGATTCGATGACCGAGCCTGCTGGGCATGATCCCGGAGCCGAACGATGACTTCGGTTTTTCGCTTGTGGGTCTCGTCGCTAGTCGTTGCCCGAGATCTCGACGGTCTGGTCGGGCGCGGTGCCGTTGACCACGGCGGCGGCCTGTTCGGCCGTGAACTGCTCCACTTTCGCTGAGATGTTCATGGAGCAGAATTTCGGGCCGCACATCGAACAGAACGCAGCGTCTTTGAAGCCTTCCTCGGGCAGCGTTTCATCATGATAGGCGCGCGCGGTTTCGGGGTCGAGCGATAGATCGAATTGGCGGTTCCAGTCGAAGCGATAGCGAGCCCGCGAAAGTTCGTCGTCGCGGTCGCGGGCGCCCGGGCGCTTGCGGGCGATATCGGCCGCGTGCGCTGCAATCTTGTAGGCGATGATCCCGGCCTTCACGTCCTCGCGGTTCGGGAGTCCCAGGTGCTCCTTGGGCGTCACGTAGCACAGCATCGACGCGCCGTACCAGCCGATCATCGCCGCGCCAATGGCCGAGGTGATGTGATCGTAGCCCGGAGCGATGTCGGTCACCAGCGGCCCCAGCGTGTAGAAAGGAGCCTCGTAGCACATCTCGTTTTCCTTTTGGACTTGCAGCTCGATCTGGTCCATCGGAATGTGCCCGGGGCCCTCAATCATCACCTGAACGTCGTGCTCCCATGCCTTCTTGGTCAACTCCCCGAGCGTCTTCAACTCGGCGAACTGCGCTTCGTCGCTCGCATCGGCCACGCTGCCGGGCCGCAAGCCGTCGCCCAGCGAAAAACTCACGTCGTGCTTCTGGAAAATCTTGCAGATCTCATCGAAGTGCTCGTAGAGCATGTTCTGCCTGTGGTTCTTGACCATCCATTCGGCCAGGATCGAGCCGCCTCGGCTAACGATGCCAGTCACACGCTTGGTCGTCAGCGGAATGTACTGCACCAGCACGCCGGCGTGAATCGTCATGTAATCGACGCCCTGCTCGGCCTGCTCTTCGATTACTTCCAGCATCACCTGGATACTCAAATCCTGCACTCGCCGCACGCGCGACAGC
>JAGWQP010000462.1 GCA_028876805.1 Acidobacteriota bacterium
CCTTTGCGGAGCCAGCCGGTAGGCCGTGCGGCGGAGTGCATTCGCCTTCTTGGTTAACAGCACCGGGGCTAGGCCGATGCGATAATGCCTCGATTCGCGGCGCATCTGGGGCCAGTTCTGTGGGGTGTCGCGACGAAGTGTCGACAATCGGGAACCAGGCGCTTTACCTCTTCGGTCATGCGGCGGCACAGTTCAGGATCGCTGGTGAAGAAAGTGACAACCACGGCACTGGGGATCTTTGCCGAGCAGGCGGCAGGTGCAGTTCTTCAGGCGCTGCTTCACCGGTTCGACCTCGTGCCGCGCAGTACCACGCAGGCGGCGAGAGGAGTCAGCGCCGCGGCCGCTGTGAGCGGCGCATATCCGTAGAGATCAATCACTCTGCCAAAGACCGGGGACACGACAGCTTGCACACCGCCATAGGAAGCAACCAGGATGGAGACGGCAAACGCAGCCCGTTGCCCGCCGAATGCATCGAGGGGCATCGTGTACATGTTCACACTGAACGCGGAGACCGCGAAAATGCTTAGTGAGATGCCTGCGGCGGCCCAGGCCGCGCCGGGAGCCAGCGGAATGGCCGCAGTTGCCAGCGATACCACGGAAGCCGCGACGCACACGCGAAAGCGAGCCCGGAGAGCCGACAGGCCGCGAGCGACGAACCATAAGGAAAGCCAACCGCCCGAGACGCCTCCGACTGCAGCGAGGACCGGTGGAATCCATGAATACCAGGCCGCCTGGACGAGCGTGAGGCCGTGTACTTTTACTAGGTAGAGGGTAGTCCAGTTGGTCCACAAGGAGTAGCCCACCATACTCAGGGCGTTCGCCGTAACAAAGGCCCACATCCGGTGGTCGGCGAGCATCTCAGCGCCGGCGCCGGAGGAGAGTTTGGTTGTGGGCGCCACCTGCGCGCGGCCCGAAGTCCATTGCCAGATGGGAATCCAAATCAGCCCCAAGATTCCTGTGACGACGAACGCCTGACGCCAACCGGCACGCACTGCCAGGTAAGTCGCAACCGGCGGAGCCAAGATCATCCCGAGGCTAACTCCCGCTTGGTTCACCGCGTTACCCAACGCGCGCTCCGCGGGTCGCAAATATTGATGAATCGCCTTGCCTGCGGATGGTATGCCGGCAGCTTCGGCGGATCCCAGGACGGCGCGGCATCCTACCAGCCCGGCGAGGCCGCTTGTGAAACCGGTGGCGATGCCGGCGCACGACCACAGCCCTACCGCGAGGCTGGCCGCGCGATTGAGCCCGACGCGATCAATCAGCATCCCTGCAAACGGCGCGCTCACCGCGTAGGTGACAGAGAAAGCCGCCAAGATCAAGCCATAGTCGGTGTTGGACAGGCGAAACTCCGCGCGCAGCACCGGCGCGAGCATAGCCAGGGTCTGGCGATCAAGATAGTTGATGGCAGACGAAAGAACGAAGACCCCCAGCACCAGCCACCGGAATTGGAGGGCCTCAACCGATCGCGTCACTGAAATTCGATGGTCGCTACTTCGCCCGCGGTGGCCAAGCGGGCATTGGTCTTCGGGAAGTACTCCAATGAGACGCGGCGCAACTTCTGCGGGCCACACCCGAGAGCCTGACTGCCGCCGCCAAGAATCACTACCTTGCCGGGATCGGTGACGAGTAGCCGGGTAATCTTGCCGTCGGTTCCTACAATGACCAGCCGCGTCTGTGACCCGAGGCAATCCACCTGCTTCAGAGAACCATCAAGCTTGCCGGAAGGCTTCGGCCCATCCCACCAGGGAACTGGCTTGGCGCCGGAGTCGCGTTCCTTGTACTTGTTTTCCAGGGCATGTACCTCGGCCCGCGCCTGCTGCTTGAGATCCTCCAACTCGTCGGCAGCTTTACGACGGTCGGCCTCTTCGCTATCGAGACGCTGCTGTTCAACAGCCAGGCGTGCCTGCCTCATGCGTTCTCGCTCGGCGGGGTCAGTTGCCGCCTGCTCGCCTTGGGTCCACGCCTTGGCGGCTTCGGCGAAGTTCTTGACTGCCAGGTAGGCTTCGGCCAGTGAGCGCCAGTACGCGGCGTTACGCGGGTTCCGCTCGGCTGCGGCTTTCCAGTGCGCCATCCGCTTTTCGGGATCGGTGTCGCGCGCCGCCATCAGCGCGAAAGGTTCATCCAGCTTAGGATTGATTCCCGCCGCCCGCAGCAGGGCTTGCATAGCCTTTTCGTTGTCGGGTTCGAGCTTGGCGTATTCGATATAGCACCGTGCGCTTCCACTGCCCGCCTCCATGGCGGCAGAGAAGTGCTGTCGCGCGTCATCCGGCCGCCGGTCGCGAAGCGCCAGCAGGCCGAGTCCTTCTTCGGCCTCCGGCACTTTGACATGGTCGCGCACTAGCACTTCGTACTCCGCGGCGGACTGGCTGCCGGCGAGAAGATCGGCACGCGCGAGGCGCGCATCCGCATCCGACACTAACCTCTCCTGAAAATCGTGTTCGCTCAAGGGGCGGCTCGAAAGCGAGGCGGTCTGGAAATTTCCAGCCGCCAGGTGCTGCCTGGCCAGCTCCTCGATATCGGCCGGGGACTTGCCGAACGCGTTGCGGTAGGCCGGGTCGCTGTCCACGCCCTTGCGGAGGTTATAGAGCAGGACGCGCAACTTCCCGAAATATTCGGGGTCGACCACCAGCACGTGGATTCGCGCCCAGTCGAGGTCGGGCGTCGGCGGAGGCGCGCCCGCTGTAATACGAATGCCGGTCACCTGAAAAGTGGAAAAGAACTCGATCAGGCCGTGCTCAAAGCTGGCGGGCATACGTCCCGTATTGGAGTCGAGAAAGAGCCGCGTCAACGCTGTATGAATCGGTGGTCCAAGGATCGCCTTTTCATCGAGCACAATCACGTAGGTGGAGCGGCCTTCGGCCACCGGAGTCGCGGTAGTCCAGCCGTTGGTGTTTTTCAAGACAAAGATGCGGATTGGAAGCTGTGTCTGGAGATCCTGCTCGCCAACGAGCTCGCCGAGAGCCGAACGAAATTCCTCCAGCCTCACCAGAGTTTCGCGCGCGGTGCGCCCGCCGGCATCGGTGAACATTTCAAACGGTCCCGAGACGAACTTTACCCAGCGATCGTTGGCCATCAGAAGGCCGGGCAAAAGCGCAACTACCAGCAATCGCCGCATTAACCACTATTATGCCGCGGGCCGGGGGCCGGGCGCTTTCGACGACGAGGGGGCAGGTCCTGTTTGTTAGAATGGAAGCTTGACCCGCGGCGCTATCGTCTAACGGTTAGGACGGAGCCCTCTCAAGGCTCAAATACGGGTTCGATTCCCGTTAGCGCTACCATGTTTTCTATCACTTACAGACTCTGCGCAGCCACGCGCAGCCACGCCTTCCCTCAAGATGTCCAAGTGCTTAGGGTTGGCCATGTTACAGTACGCGGTCCAGTATAGCGCGGACGGCGCTAACTCAATCTACGGGAGCAGAAGGCTACCACCGGCAGCACCCAGAATGTCGACAGCCCTTCGATCCACTGATTCCGGAATTGGGCGTCCAGGCCTGGCATTCATCGGATGCCTCGCCAGAAAACGAAAAGCGGAGCGATAAGGGCGGATATCGGCAGGCAAGAAGCCGCTTCAGAGTCTGTTTTCGCGACTGCGTCACCCACGCCACGATGGTCCCATGGATTTCCTAAACACTAGGCGACTGGCCGGTACTTGTCCGAATCACTTTATGAAGAGTAAGCGGCGGCGACTCAGTTTGAGTGATGGGCGTTTGGGAGATCTGCTCCACCAGAGCCGCATGCCGAGACAGAGCAGGCAAAGTAGCGGAAACAGGAAAAGCGTCCCCTCGGGTCCTACAGCGCCGCCGCTCCATAAGGGATTGCCCTGTGGGCGCTGTCGCAGCAGAAAGCTTTGGACGCGGATACCACTGTCGGGTGTACCGTAAAAGAAGGACTGTCCCCAATCCCAACCAGTGTGAAAGCCAATCGCCCACCAGAGGGAGCGCGTGTACCAGAGGCTCAGGCAGAACAGCAGGCTGCCAGCTCCCGTCGAGAGTAGGCCCACTATCGATTCGTCTGAATTGTGTACGTGCCAAAGGATGAAAGCACCGGACACTATCGAAGCCGCCCACCAGAAACCCACTCCCTCTGACAGGGTGTGCTGAAGAAAGCCGCGGAACAAGGATTCCTCCAGCATCCCGATCATGAGAAAAACAAGTGCCCACCCGAGCCCGTTGGTCAGCGCACTTCCGAGCCGCAGGGCGATGCCGTCAAAGACGAGACGTCCTGTGAGCGACATGCACAGAACCAGCGCCGAGAGCGAACCGAAGCCCCATGCTGCTCCTGTCCAGAGCCGCATCCCTCCGTTGCGTGCTGCGTATCCGTAAGAAGAAAACCGGCGACGCATCACCTTACTCATCGTCCAGGTCGATCCGAGCACTACGGTCAATTCAACAGCCTCGCGGATCAAAGCTGTTGACAGCGGAACGGGCTGCACAACTTTGAGTGTGGGGATCTGGTTGAGGAGTTGGCTGACGAGGGCATCAAGCGATAGGTAGAGAGCCAGGAATAACAAGACTCCCCAGCCAGCTCGTGGACCGCGGCATCCCAGGGGTACACTGGTGTATGCAGATGTTATTCTTCGATCCATGTCAACCAAGATATCCTTTGTCGGACTTCTGAGGCGGTGACCGCGATCTTGTCTGCGAATTCGTCCTCGTAAACGACGCACCGTTTACAAATTCATGTTGACGGTTTGTCGCCAACCACCGCTGTGCTCGCGCACCCGAGCTGGATAGCGGCATTGTAAGCTACCGATATTCCCTCATAACGCCTCTGTTCCCAAAGCTGAACCAACTTCCGGTTAGCCGGCGATCTGCCCGGAATCCAGTCGGGCTACATCCCGCGCGGACCAGAACAGCCGCACCCCTTCGGATTTCTACTTTAGAAATGCGCGGCGTCATTGACACAAGCGTCACATGAAGAACTTGGTGCGATCTTCGTTGCCGGGAATGCGGCGTCAGGTGGGATTTATTGGTCTTCTGGGTCTCTTGCCCCTCTGGTAGATACGGGTCGATATTTCGCAATTACCTTGCCAAGTTTGGCGTGTTCGGCATCGCCGAACATGGCGGCAAAGTCCTTGTCGCCGAAGAGCGGGGCTTTTTGGCTCCTACCTCTGACTTCTTCCGGTGAACCCACGCTGTCGTGAGCAACTGAGCAAGGAAAAGAACAATGAGAACAATCAGCGATTGCGTGTGGTCCAGTCCAGAGCTGGTGCTCCCGATGCTCTTGCGCAACAACATCGCGGCCACGGTTACGCTAGAAAGGTCCACATCGGGATGGTGTAGAAGTGAGTCAACCATCTAGACATCCGTATGGCGCTGGCACAAGCGTTGCGATCAATGCCGGTTGGCGCATGCTTTTCCGACACTCAGGCATGCGCTTGGAGCGCATGGAGCAGCGATTGTCACCACCGTGCTCTTAGGGC
>JAGWQP010000463.1 GCA_028876805.1 Acidobacteriota bacterium
CGGCCGCACGCGAACGCCGTTTTTCGCCAGGACCCGGTCCGCCACACGCTCGATCTTCTCCCGACGGATGACCTCGGTGTCGCTGGAGTAGGCCAGCAGATCCTTCGCCTTCCGCAAACCCACCCGCTCCATCAGCACCGGATAGTATGGCGGGTTATAAGTCATCATGATCATGGGCCGGGAATCGAAACCCTCAATCAACATCCCACACTCATAATTGGTGGACGGGTTCACCGGGCCGCGCAGGAACCGAGCGCCTCGCTCCGAGACCCACTGCCGGGCACCTGACAGCAGCGCTTCGGCTACCGTCGGGTCGTCGACGCATTCAAAGAAGCCAAAAAAACCGGCGTCTTCTCCGTGGAAGCGATTGTATGTGCGGTCGACGATGGCGGCCACCCGCCCCACAACTCGGGCTCCCTGCCGCGCCACAAAGAATTCCGCTTCGGCGCCGGCGTAGAACGGGTGCTTGCGGCGATCCAACAGCTCTTTGACCGCAATGCGTAGCGGGGGCACCCAATACGGGTCATCGCGATAAAGCGTGTAGGGCAGCTCAACGAACTCCTTCAGGCCCTGCTTATCCGCCGCGACAACCTCGATTTCTCCCAAATTCGATCCCCTTTTACTTCCACTTTTGATAGATTGCGGGCGTGGCCGCGAGGAGAATGGCCGCGACCACTACCCCTGCCAGCAGATCGACCGTATAGTGATATCGAAGATAAACTGTAGCAAAAATGATCGACAGAGTGTAGGCAAAAGAGAGCCAGAATAATCGGGGGCCAAACGGCCGCGTGCTCCACCACGCCAGGATGGTGAGTTCGGTGTGTCCGCTCGGGAAACAGTCGTAATGGACTGATTCGAGGTGGTCCAGCACCCGCTGCATACCGTCGAACAACCACAATCCCTGCAACGGGATGTGCTGCAAGCGAGCCAGCAGAAACCGCGGGCCGCGGGCCGGAACCATCAGGTATCCCACGTAGGAAATCAGGTAACCGAGAGCAACGAGAAACGCAAAATATTGGAATTCGGCATACCGACGCCGCCGCCAAAGAAGAAACGCCGGCAGCAGCACCATCGGCACAAATAGGGTATATACCCACTGCAAATACTCGGTCAGGACGGGCGACTGGATTCGCTCGAGCGCCACGGTCGGATTCGCGCCCCAGATCGAGAAGTCCAGCTTGGCCAGCCACCCATCCAGTTCGGTATGCCGGATCGCGGGGATGAACAGCGCCGTCTCCTTGTAACAAGCCGCCACGTACAAGAGCGGATACCAGTGACGGAAGAACCAAGTGGTTCGGTTCGGCCTCCGCACCTGGTAAACCACCACGGCCGCGCCCGCCAAGTGGCTGGCGAAAAGAGCGGAAGCGTACTGAATCTGGCTCCACCAGCCCAGGATCAAGATCATGCAGCAGCCAAAATATGCCAGGATGAGCTTGTCGATGGCCCAAAGCCGTGTTTCTTGGGCCGATGCCTCAGAAGTCAATACTGGAGCCAACCGGCCTCCTTGTACCATCCAAGCGTGCGGGCCAAGCCGTTTTCAATGGGAGTCGCTGCGTTAAAGCCCAACTCCCGAGTGGCCCGGGTCGGGTCGCAAAGCCAGGCCCGGCACTCCGCCTCAGCGATCTTCTCACGCGAGAGAATTCCGGGTTGGCGCGTCAAGTGCGACCACAGCTCTGCGCCCAATCCCACCGCCCGGGCCGCGGCCACCGGGAGCCGCACCACCCGTGCGCGGCGGCCCATAATCCGTCCGGCGGCCGCCGCAAACTCACTCCAGCAGACTCGCTCGGGGTGCGACAGGAAATAGGTGCGGCCAGCAGCCAACGGATGGACGGCGGCCAACAGCAGGCCTCCCACCAGGTCGGCTACGTAGATGGCGCTGAACCAGCGCGGCCCACCCGCGATTTCAAGCGACCATCCCCTGCTGATCGGCTTCAGAACTTGCAATACACCCGTATCGCGCGGCCCGTAGACCACCGGAGGCCGCACGATCACGGCATCCGGAGTCAGGCTGCGAACGATGCGCTCGGCTTCCAGCTTCGAGCGTCCGTAATGAGTGAGAGGACGCGGCTCGGCATCTTCGGCGGGCGGAGTTTCGGTCCAGCTCGGCCCGACCGCAGCCAACGAGCTGACGTGCACCAGCCGGATTCCCTGCCGCGCCACCGAGCGCGCCAGGATTTCGGTCGCCTGGATATTGCCCCGGTGGTAGTCGTCACGATGAAGTGCCTTCGTCACGCCGGCCGCATGAATCACAGTGGTGACTCCCGCCAGCGCCTCCCCAAGTCCGTGGCCGGTCGTAAGGTCCCCATAGGCGACCTCCACCCGAGGCAGATAGCGCTGGGAACTCGAGCGCCGGATTAGGGCACGCGCCGGAGCACCGCGGGCGAGCAAAGCTTCGGCCACATGGCTCCCGATGAATCCGGAGGCGCCCGTAACCAGGATCATTAGTGGAGGTTACTGCGAAAAGCCACCTCTCCGAAATAACTCTCCGCAATCGAGCCTGTATGTTGAGAGTTGATTTGGAGACGCAGGCCTTTGACCAGCGGCGCCGGCCGGCCGTAAGCCTGCTCGAAATCC
>JAGWQP010000464.1 GCA_028876805.1 Acidobacteriota bacterium
AATCTGCCGCCAATCTTTGATTTCCTCGTCGGACCCAGCCAGCAATAGCAAAATCTCGATCTGCAACGGGTCGGTATCTTGAAACTCGTCTACAAAAATGCGCGTGAATCGTTTCAGCAGGAAACTCCTGACCTCGCGATTGTCCCGCAATAGATCGCGGGCCTTGATCAACAGGTCCATGAAATCGAGCTTGCCCGTCGAGCGCTTTCGATCCTCATAGGCATCGATCAGGTCCTGCATATCGGCTTGAAGCTGCGCCGCAAGGTCGGCATTGGCTTGCTCTTGGAACGACGCCAACTGCCGGAGGAGGGCCTCACGGCTTTTCAACACTTCTTCCCGGGAAATACCATTCCCGAATGGCCCACGCCCCTTGCGCTTGTCACGATTGAGGTCTCTGAGCAGCTTGATCAGCAGCGCCTCCAGCGTGTCGTAGTCCAGGCGCGGACCTGCTCGGGCGACCCAAGTGACCAACTCGCGCGCCGGCGCCAAGGCTCGATATAACTCATCCGAACGTCTCTCGCACCTTTCGCTCCCCTTAGCCAATTCCGTGACAAGCGGGACAAGGCGGTCGACTTCGGCATCCCGGTCGAACGGATCACGCCGCCAGGGCCCGCGGAAATCGCGCCATTGGATCAGCTTCCAACCTGCGAATCGGAGTTCGTCGGCAGGCTTGCCGGTGCCGGTCCAGGCCAGTCGCGTAAGCACATTGTGCAGACCAGCCCGGGGCTCGTCCAGAGCACGTTCGAGCCAGCCGCGAAAGACTTTGAAGTATAGACGGCGCTGCTCAGCTTCCGCAAGATCCTCGAACGCCGGATCCACGCCCGCCTCCACGGGACGCTCGCGAAGGATCTGAGTGCAGAACGAGTGAATGGTCCCGATCGAAGCCTCTTCGATGTGCTGGATGGCGTTCTCGAGATGGGCCCGCTCGCCTCCACCGGCCTCCTGGCGCGCTTCGTCGAGACGCTGTCGCAGGCGGACCTTCAACTCTCCAGCCGCTTTGTGGGTGAAAGTGACCGCAACGATTTGATCAACCCGGGCAAGCCCGGAGCGTAGCACGGCTACGATCCTGTTCACCAACTCGGTGGTTTTGCCTGTCCCCGCGGCGGCCTCCACCACGAGCGTCTCCGCGAGCGCGGAGCCAATGAGTTCCCGCGCTCGCGCGTCTTCCTCGAGACTGGACGTCGGAAAGCGATCGAGCGGCGTCATGGCAAGTTCCGCAACTCCGTCAGAAAATCAATAGGTGGCTTCCATCGTTTGGCGCGGATCTCTTCGTTGGGACCGCACACGGCGCGGTAATCGCATTGCCTGCAGGCACCCTCCCGCGGGGCGGCCGGCAGAAAGCCCGTGGTAGTCCCGTGGCGCACTGTGCTGAGCGCGCGCTCGATGCGCATTCGCGTGGCGGAGTCGATAGCAATGTCGAACGATCGGAACCCGCCCCGTTGCGTACAGTAGTCGAGGCGGCTGCCCTCGGCTGCCTGTCCCAGTAGCACCTCGGCCGCCAATGCGTAAAGCGCGGGCTGTAGTATGGCGCCACCGCCTACCGAGACGGGCTCGCGCTCGGGCGGCTTGCCGGTCTTATGATCCACCACTCTCAGCACGCCTCGCGTTCTATGGCGCTCGACCATATCAATCGATCCGTGGAAACGACCGAGGCCCTCCAAGACAACACCTTCCGGACGGCTGGCAGGATCGCGCTCGCCAGGCACTCCATCGAGCCCAAAGGCAAACTCGAAATGCAGCGGTTCCCATTCCGCAAGCCGACTGTGCCAGAGGCGCATCCACCCTCGCAGGTCAGTTCGCAGGTCCTCAACATCGCCGCGCCACACGCTCGGAATGGCGGGTGCCAGCTTCTCTTCATATTCGGCGGCGACCGAATCAACGGCCGCGTCCAGCACGTCGAGCAAGCGATCCGTGGCCGCCTCCGGTTGCTGGCGCCATTCCTGAAAAAATCGGAACTGAATGGCATGGAAGAGGGCGCCGCGCGTCAACGGGTCCAGCTGCTCCAAAGGGGCCGCTTCTTCTCTGGGATGGATGCCCAAGATCGCGTGAAGATAAAAGCGGTAAGGGCAGGCGGCGAAATGCTGGAGGGAAGAGCAAGAATACGGGTGCGTGAGCGGGTCCTTCGATTTCACAAGGGCCAGTGCCGCGGTATCTGGCCTAACCAGCCCGTCGGCGGCACTCCACGTCCGCTCCCACCGGCGGTAGCGGTTTCTTAATGATTCGAACAAAAACGGGTTGGCCTCTTCCAGGTATTTGCAGCTGCCGCGCTCTGTTGCGTGCCGCGCGTACCAGGCCAGGTCGTACTCGGCGTCATCAATGGCGCGGGCTGGGTCGGATGGTGCTGGCCAACTCACCTGTGCTTCTGCTTTCGCCCGCGTCCGGGCTTCGAAGGTCCGCAGGTTGGGCACACGTCCTTCGATGGCGCGCGCGATCTCCAGCGCGTAAAATGACGGCACCCTGGGTCTGCCTTGGGACAGGTCCACGCTCGGGAAGGAGGCAACAAGGGTTTTCGACGGTGCGGCGACACAGGTATGCAGAAGCAGGCGCTCCTCGGCAACGCGCTGTTCCGCCCAGCGGAGATCGGTCGAGAGACGGCGGCGGACGTCGTCTAGCAAGACCGCATCCTCGAAGACGCGGCGCGGGAAAACTCCCTCTGCCAGCCCGGGCAAGAAGACTATCTCGAAGGCCCGGCCCCGTACTTCTTCGATCGAGGCCACCAGAACGTGGCCGTAACGCCGCCGCGGCGGTTCCCGCCGGAGAAACCGGATTCGGTGGGAGAGAACCGTTTGCACCTCTTCCAAAGTGACCCCCCCGACCGCACCCATGGGATCGAGCTCGTTGATGACGGCCAGGACGGATCGCGGCTGCCGCAGCGCCATAGCCGCAAGCCGGCGCAACTCGGCCAGCCAATCACTCCATGGCGCCGACTTGGGCAGGGCGGCCAGCCGGTCGATCAGGGGTAGCGCGAAGCGTTCGAGATTTGCCAGCCGTTCCAGTTGCTGCTCAATGCGCCCGCGCGTGGCACCTTCCAGCGGCAATCGCGCCAGTTGCAGCCGGAATTCCTGCTCCAGGCCCTTAAGGCGCCGATGCCACCGAGCGGGACCACCGATCACAGCAGCGTCGACAAGAAGGCGTTCCCAAGCAATCGGCGTTGCGATGGTGACCGATTCGTCTTCCGGGTCGGGCGGGCTGACAGCACCAGGGGGCGAAGACTGGAATATATCGTCCTCCGGAGGAACGAATTCCGGTTCGACCTGCGGTGGCCGTCCGGCGGGGTCCAGTTGCGGCGTCTGTCCTAGGGAAAGATATTCGGAAAACCGGGACGCCGAACAACCTTCCGAAGCACACGCCAACAATGCGAGGAAAGCCCTGCCCGCAGGATCCGGCCGCGCGGTGCCCCGGCTGAAATAGGCCGGGATACCAGCCCTGCCCAACGCCTCCTCGATCACGCCCTGGTAGCGCTCAGGCGCGCGCAACAGGACTGCTACCTGGTCAAAGGGCACACCGGAGTCGGCAAACTGACGGATTCGGCGCGCGATCTCCACGGCTTCAGCCCCCTCGCCGGGAGCCGAAAAAAGGTCTACCGAGCCGTCGTATACACCCTCGGGGGGGCGCCCAGTCGAGAAAAGATAGGTAGTCGCACGGCCTAGGGCATCATCGGAAAATCGACCGGCCGGCGCCGACGTTGCCTTGGCGCCCAGCGCACTCTCCAATCGCAGTACGCCGGCTTCGTCGCAGGCGTGAGCGATCGCGAGAACGGATTCGGCCCGCCGCACCAGGGCTCTCACAAACTCCGTGTGTTTAGCAGAACGCAAAGGGACATCCAAGAGGATCACCGGTAACTTTAGCAGCGGATGCGTCTCGAACCGAGCCGTCTCGGCGGCGAATTCGAATATTTGGGACAGGTCAGCAAGCGACCAGGTCGCGAGTTCCCGCTCATACTCCAGCAACAGCAGACCGAGGTCTTCGGCTCGCGGCCCCAGCCCGCCGAGGCTCTCCGGCCGAACCCCGGCCAGGCGCAACTCGGAAAGAGTAGACGCTAGCGCCGTGGAGAAACCCGGCATCCCGGCGACCGGACCGAAATACGACAACCGGTTTGCCGAGCCTAACTTGTAAGCCACTCGGGCAGCGATGGCCCCGCTCCCGAGATCCGAAAGGGGGGAAAGCAGACGATCCGCCAGCAGCGGCCGTGCCAGCGTGGTTGCCAACTGCACCAGAGTCAGGGAGTGGACTCCGACTAGGCCCGGTGCCGGGGCACGCCGCACGAACTCGTCCGCAGCGAACCGCGTAGCTCCCAACACGAGTGCTCCATGGCCTGCTACATGCTCCGAGAGCCAGTCCTGAGCGACGGACAGCCCGTCGGTGACTCGACGAAAAACGAAGATACGGGACTGGAGCACCGATCGGCCTCCATTCTAACGCATAGAAAAAGGGCCCTCACGCCACGACTACACATCGAGTCTGCGGGTAGAAGATGCCCTATGATGCTTTGGCACGGGACATCCTCGACCCAGCGGTGATCTCCGGTCTCGATAACGGGATCTTTCCCCTAGTGATCGGCTGACCGGTGTCGCCAAACAGCAGCCGGCGACATTGATAACAGGCAAAAAGAGCCTTGTCGATATCCCGCCGAAGTCGTCAGATCGCACGATTTCGCTAAGGCTTACCTTGCCCGGCCGTCGTCCTTCTACGGTTTCTTACATTGTGTTCACCGACAACCATAGAGCCGATCATCACCAGACCGCCCACTGACAATGGTAGGCTATCCGTAATGTTGGAGTTTCAGATCGAAGCGAAGTGAACTCCCTCGAGTCCGATGTCATCGTCATAGGCGGCGGCAACGCTGCAATGTGCGCTGCTCTGAGCGCGCGCGAGCGAGGCGTCAAAGTCACTGTTCTCGAATGCGCTCCACCCGAGTTCCGCGGCGGCAACAGCCGGCATACCCGGAACATGCGCTGCATGCATCCTGCGTCAACCGAGGTGCTCACTGGGGCTTACACGGAAGAAGAATATTGGTGCGACCTGCTACGGGTCACCGGCGGCCAGACTAACGAACAACTGGCACGGTTGGCGATCCGCGCGGGACCGGCTTGTGCCGGCTGGATGCAGGGGCACGGTGTTCGTTTTCAGCCGCCCCTCACCAGCACGCTTTCGCTCGACCGCACCAATCTGTTTTTTCTAGGCGGGGGGAAAGCTCTGCTGAACACGTACTACGAGGCGGCACGCGAGTGCCGCATCGAGGTGCTCTTTAACGCGGAAGTCACCGCCCTCGAAATTTCGCAGGATCGATTCGAGAGCGGCACCGTGATGGTGAACGGTGCGCCGGTCGATTTTCACGCGAAGGCGTTGGTGGTCGCTGCCGGCGGCTTCGAATCCAACCTCGAATGGTTGAGAAAAGTATGGGGGGCCGCGGCCGAAAATTTTCTGATCCGCGGGACGCCTTATAATAAGGGGAAGCTGCTCCGAATTCTTCTCGATGCTGGGGCCGAGCCGGTCGGCGACCCGACGCAATGTCACGCTGTCGCCATCGATGGGCGCGCCCCCAAATTCGACGGCGGCATCGTTACGCGGCTGGACTGCGTGCCGCTGGGGATCGCGGTAAACCGGGAGGC
>JAGWQP010000465.1 GCA_028876805.1 Acidobacteriota bacterium
GGACAGGACGAGGATCGGCATGAGCCTCGATTCTTGGTCTCCCCTGCCCTGAAAGTCAAGTCGTTACCAGCGGACAGATTATTGGCGAGCCACACCCCATACTGCGCTACCATCCAGCGATTCTCTGCGATAAAATATCAGTCCCCGATGACCCGATCCCCGCATGATTCGCTCGGACGTTCCCTTGCGAAAGGAGAGATCTATCCATGAAGCAATCTATCATTTTGACTGGCTCTGTCGTGCTGGCGTTAGTCATTGGCGCGGGCACGCTCTCGCTGCGGCGGGTCCAGGCCCAGGGACGCGGACGCGGTGGTAACCCTGAGGCCGCAGCGGCCCGGGAAAGACAGCTTTCTCTGGAGAAGGAGACCCCTCAGTTGCAGATTACCGAGGAAGTGCTCCCGCTCTCCATCCCCGGCCACACCATCGGCGAGACCGAAGGCGTCTCTAAGAATTCCAAAGGCCACTTGTTTGTCTACTCGCGCACGGGCACCGGCGGCACCGCCCGCGGCGGAACGGCCGCCGAGTTGTTCGAGTTTGACGACCGCTTGAAATTCGTCAAGCAGTGGGGTCCAGATAATTACGCCGCATCCTTCGCGCATTCCGTCCGCGTCGACAAGTACGACAACGTGTGGATGGTCGACGAAGGCTCGGGCATGATCGTCAAATTCGATCCCATGGGCATGGTGAAGATGGTCCTCGGGCGCAAGCCCGAAGCCATCGACTACCTGGAGCGCTACCTGCAGCGCGACGAGAAGGACAGCGAGCGCTACACACTCGGCACCATGGGTACGTTCAACCGCGAAACCGACGTCACCTGGGATTCCCGCGACGATATTTACGTCAGTGACGGCTACGGCAACTCGCGCCTGGTCAAGATCCGTAAGGACGGAACGTGGGTGGGCGCGGTCGGAACGCACGGCTCCGGTCCCGACCAGTTCTCCACGCCGCATGGCATTGCATCCGATGCCAGAGACAACATTTACGTGGCTGACCGCGGCAATAGCCGCGTCCAGGTGTACAACACCGATTTGAAGCTCCAGAAAACCATCACCGGCATGGGCGCGCCCTGGAGCGTCTGCGTTTCTCCGGGAGCAACGCAGTATCTGTACAGCGGCGACGGCTCCACCGGCAAGATTTACAAGTTCGATATGGACGGGAAGCTGCTTGGTTGGGCGCAGACCAGTCTCGGCCATGGCCAGAGCACTTGCCTGATCCACGAAATCCACTGCGAGTCCGACCGGGTCATTTACAAGGGCGACTGCTCCACTTGGACAGTGGAAAAGATCACGGTGAAATAATACAGACCGGTCCCTTTGAAGGAGGACCAAAAACATGGGATCAGATGGGAGGCTTGTGATTGCTATCTTGTCCCTTAGGCACGGCCGCCTTCGCCGCCCAGGACGTGGCGGGTGCGGTGGAAGGGACGGTCAGCAAAGTCGACCCCGGCGCCAAAACGATCGCCATCAAGACACGCGATGGCTCGGAGGAAATCCTCCACTTTGCGAAGCGCACTGCGGTTCATGGCAGCAAGGATACCGACGCCGCCCGGCTTAATGCTGGGAACTCCGCAACGGTGACATCAAGGTGCACAGTACCCCACGATCAGGGCAACTGATTGTGGGAAGCTGAGAACCTTGCGTCGGTACGCGAGAAGCGTTCGGTGTCTCCCGTCCGTCTATCACGTTCACTTATCCACACTACACCGTTGCATAAATCCTGTTTATAGAAGTGCGGTTTCGCCTCCCCCTACCTCCTAACCCACGGTTTAGCGCGCACCAGGCCGCCCGGGTGTATACTGCCTGGAACGTAGACAGGGAGGAGTCCGCCTCATGAATTCCAAAACCACGAAGTTTGGGTTCGTCCTCGCGATTCTCGCGTTCGGTCTCGTCACCGTCCGCCCCTTATATCCGCAGGTTTCCGGCGCTACGCTGTCTGGCACCATTAGCGACGCGCAGGGAGGCGCCGTTCCGAACGCGAAAGTATCCGCGTTGAATACGGCCACCGGCGTGTCGACCGACACCACCACCAACGCCGCAGGCCTATACACGATACCGAACCTCATCCCGGGCGACTACCAGGTGACGGTGTCGGCATCCGGTTTCACGACCGCGGTAGCCAAGGTGACTTTGACCGTGGGCGCCAAGCAGGATTTGAGTGTTCCGCTGGCCGTGGGACAAATTTCCACGCAAGTTGAGGTAGCCAGCGTGGCCGAGCAGGTGCAGCTTTCCACTTCCACCGTATCGGGCAACGTCGACGCGGCGACGGTGCGCGAGTTGCCGTTGAACGGACGCGACTGGGCGTCTCTGGCGACGCTGGAACCGAGCGTCGTGGAAGCTCGCACACACCTCGATGTCACGCACGTCGGAGGCGGGGGCGGGCGCGGGTTTGGCGATCAGCTAAGCGTCGACGGCGCACGGCCCACGCAAAACAGCTACCGCCTGGATGGCGCAATCGTCAACGATTATTCGAACGCGGGGCCCGGCAGCGTGCTCGGCAAGAACCTGGGGGTGGACGCCATCCAGGAATTCACGGTGCTGACCAGCAGCTATTCCGCCGAGTACGGCTTCACCTCGGGCGGAGTGATCAATGCGATCACCAAGTCGGGCACCAACCGGTTCCACGGAACCGGGTTTGATTTCCTGCGGAACGACAAACTCGACGCGGCCAACTTCTTTACCAATGCCAACGGCCTGCAGAAGAACGCACTGCGGCAAAACCAGTTCGGCGGGTCGGGGGGATGGCGGCTTTTCAAGGACCGGACGTTCCTGTTCGGAGCTTATGAGGGCGTGCGGAAGTCGGCGGGGCTTCCGGTCGCCAACTGCGGAGCGTCGGCCTGCATCACCATCTCCGACGCGGTTCGCGCTGGCGACGTCACCAACCTGGCCACCGGCGCCATCGTGCATACCACGATCGATCCAACGATTCAGAAGTTTTTGCCGCTGTTCCGCCATCCCACGGCGGGCGTCCCATGCGTCAAGGTGACGGTGAACGGGCCGCTTAAGGGGCAGTGCAACCCGAATGTCGGGCCGGCCCCGTTCCTCGGAGCGCAGCGCGCGGTGGAAGACTTTGTCACCTTCCGGGCGGATCAAAAGATCAGCGCCAAAGACACGGCGTTCGTCACGTACCTGCGCGATCCGTCGACGTTCAGCAGCCCGCTGGCGATCAACGACGTTCTGCAGTCGTTCACATCGTACCGGCAAGCGGTGGTGGCGGAAGAGACGCACACCTTCAACGCAGCGTGGGTGAATTCGTTTCGGGCAGCGATCGACCGGACGAACAATCTGGGCGGCAACAGCCCTGAGGTCGTCAACCCGGTGGCGGGCGATCCATCGCTCGGCCAGTTACCCGGGTTCTATTCGCCGGCGATCACGATTACGGGATCGCAGGTTTCGACGCTGCCGCCGGGGAAGAACTACGCCGCCTCGGTGCAGGATTTCTGGGGCCAGATATTCCAGGTGTACGACGACGCGTTCTCCACGCTCGGCAAGCACGGTCTCAAGTTTGGCTTTTCGTTCCTGGCTTATCAGGTTGACGGGTACACGCCATTGGCGAACGGCAACGGCACCGGCACGTTCTCGTTCCGCGGGCAGTATTCGCCGTCAGTCACCGCGAACGGAGGCCAGACGGCCACGGCGGCCCAGGCCGGTTGTTTCGGGACCAACGTGGCGCCAACTCCGGCGACGCTGGCCAATGGCCGCAACTACGACAATTCGTGCGCCTCGCTGGTGAACTTCCTGACCGACCAGGCGCTCCGCGCGACGCGCCCGGTCGATCTGTCGGCCATCAGCAAGCAGTATCTTCGCGACAAGATCATCTCGGGGTACGTGCAAGACGATTGGCGCATGCTCCCCAACCTGACGTTGAACCTGGGGCTGCGCTATGAGTTCGCCACCATCCCCACGGAGAAGAACGGGGCGATCGCGATCATGCCATCGCCGACCACGCCGCTGCCCTGCCAGCCGGCGCCAACGGCAGCGGATCCGTCGTGCTCGGCGGTTAATCCAGTCTCGGTTCTGCGCCACAGCTTCTGGACGCACAACCCCACGACCAAGAACTTCGAGCCGCGCGTGGGATTTGCCTGGGATCCCTTTCACGACAGCAAGACTGCCGTGCGCGGCGGCTTTGGGATTTTCGATGCTTTGCCGCTTCCGTATGAGTTGATCCTGAACAGCACGTCGCAAGCCCCGTATCGGCCGACTTACGCATCGCTCGGCGACAACGCCGGTGGACTCTATGCCTCTCCGCCTCCCGGGGCCTGGCCCTTCGGGGTTCCGGCGCTCACCAACATCCACGTGAACAATCCGCTGCCCCGATCCTGGCGGTACCTGGACACCAATATCAAGCGCAACTACGTCTATCAGTACAATTTCAACATCCAGCGGCAACTGACGGCGAATACCACGCTCCTGATCGGATACAGCGGTTCGCGCGGATTCCACAATCCCTTCCAGTCCGATACGGTCAACAC
>JAGWQP010000466.1 GCA_028876805.1 Acidobacteriota bacterium
CAGGGTCGAGAGCATCACCGCGAGGACCGCGAGGAGTCCAGCGAGAGAGGCCCAGGGCCCAGCCGGTCCGATCCGGAGGTACGGCCTCGCGTGGCGGTGATGGTAGCGGCGAAACGCGAGGTGCGTGACGAGCGTCATCAGCCAGGCAAACAGCGCGCCAAACGTACTGACCGCGATCATGGAAACGAATAGGGAATCCGGGAAGTACTTCGACAGGACCATCGCCGCGACCATGCCGGCGCCCGAAACCAGCACGGCGATCATGGGCATGCCTTTCTTGTTCAGCCGGCCGAGCGTGCGAGGGAGATAGCCGCCGCGGGCTAGGGAAAAGGCCAGCCGCGCGGCGAAATACAAATTGGCCACGGCGCTCGAGAGCGCGGCTGTCAGCACCACAAAATTCATGATGTGGCTGGCGGCGGGAATGCCGACGGTCTGGAACACGCGGACGAAGGGGCTCGCGCCTGTGTCGATTTGCTTCCAGGGAACAATTCCAACGACCAGCGCGAGTCCGGCAACGTAAAAGAGAATGAGTGCGGCGACCGTCGTGCGCAAAGCTTTTGGTACTGCCCGGCTGGGATCGGCAGCCTCGCCGGCGGTGCTTCCCACGACTTCGATTCCGAAAAAACTGAAGAGTCCAAGGATGACGCCCAGGCCGACGCCGCTCCAGCCATGGGGAACAAATCCGCCGCCGGAGGTGTAGTTGGCGAAGCCGACTTTCGGGAAGCCGATGCCGAACAGCAAGGCGGAACCGAGAACGAGAAACGCCACAATGGTGACAACCTTGACAAGCGAAAGCCAGTACTCGAAGGTTCCTAGACTTCCGATATTGATGGTGTTGACGTAAAGAATCAGAACCGAGAACAAACCGATCCAAATCCACGCGGGTGTTTTCGCCGACCAAAGCTTGCAGTAGATCGATGCGGCCACGACTTCGCTGCCCACCACCACCATCACGCAAAGCCAATAGGTGAGGCGAATGGCGAAGCCCGCCCACGGATGCAGATACATCTCCGCATACAGTCCAAACGAACCGCTGGTCGGATGCGCCGCGGCCATTTCCGCGAGGGCCCACATCATCGGCAAGGCGATCGACGCGCCAGCGACAAAGCTCAGAATCACCGCCGGGCCCGCGAGCTTTACGGCGATGGCGCTGCCCAGGAACAGCCCGGTACCGATGGTGCTGCCGAGCCCGAGCATGGCGAGCTGCGCGGGTGTCAGGCTGCGCTCGAGGCCGGACTCGCGCGCCACGATCGTCAGAGGCTGGCTGGTCTCGACCGCCGGGATCCCGGGAGGGGGTTCGCTCATGACGACGCATCGTAACAGAAACGCGACCTAATCTTCTCCTTTGGACCGGTATGAACCGGTTTGAGCTGTACGTTCGGACAGTGAACGACTGGAGCACAGACGTCCCTCGAAGCGCTCGCGCCTCCGGTCCCGCATTTCTAGAATCGGAGGCGTGGCGCAGGACCCAACTCGGCGCCACGGAGGCGGTCATGAAGGCCCTGCTCGCTTTGATTTTCATCTACATCGGCACGTTTTTCCTGGTGATTCAGGGATCGCCACAAAACCCCGTGCAAGCAGCGCGGCAGGCCTCGGGTTCCGCAGCAGGCGCCGCATCCGCGCAATCGAATTCGAACATCGATCCGATGAAGGAGGCGGACATTCGTTCGCTGACGGAGCTGGTCGGGGCGCGCGACATGGTTCAAGACGGCGCCAACAACGCCATCGAACAGGCACGGGAAAAGCTACTCTCGACCGTCCCCAACAACGACAAGGGGCGGGCTTTTGTAAAAACCTTCGCGACCAGTTACCGGAAGAAATTTGACGCCGATCAGGTAACCGACGAACTCGTCGGCATTTACGACCGGCACTTCACCGGTGATGAAATCAAAGGCCTCTTGCAGTTTTATGGTTCGCCCCTGGGCCAGAAGGTGGCTGCGGAGATGCCGAAGATCGGCCGGGAAACCCAAGCTGCCGTCCGCGCGGCGGGCAGCAAGGCGGCCCGAGAGGCGTTGGCCGAAGCCAAGCAGGAGAACCCCGGAGTGGGCCAGTCGGCACGTTTGGGCCTGGGTCAGGGGCGGTCGAAGCAAGGGCGGGCACAACCGAGCGAACCGCAGACAGCCCAACAGCAAGACCCGGAGTAACGAACTCGGGCGTTGGCCGACGGGGCGCTTCTAGTTCTAGCTTAGCTCGGGAACTAGAAGCGCTTTTTAATTTTGATGTCGATGCCGAACGTGCCGTTCTGGTCGCGTAGACCCACGACGGAAACGTTGCGATCCACGTTGTACTCCACCTGAATGACCTGCTGTTGCGTGGAGCCGACGTTGGAAACGTAGGTGATGGTGAGATTGCGGGCGATTTGCTGCTCGACGGTGACGCGCGCCGCCGCGTTTTGTTCCGATCCGGTCGAGCCGACCTCCGCGAGGCC
>JAGWQP010000467.1 GCA_028876805.1 Acidobacteriota bacterium
GTGCTGCAGGTGGCTATCACGATCGCAGGGTGCAATAGTGGCAGTGGTGGGGGTGAGATTGAGGACGGGACACCAGGGCCCACACCGACTCCTATTACCGGGACCCTGACCATCGTCAGCAACGGTAGCACTGGGTCAGGTGTTAGTCTGAACTATGATGGGACCTGTAGCACCACTAGCCCAGGGACCCCTACTCCTTCAGGCTCCTTCATTTCGGCCGGCATTGGGACGTATTCAATCGGCAACGGTGGTGGCAATTAGCGAGGGCTTCGGTGCGGAGGCACAACTCCAGAGGCCCCGGATACAAAGGTTGGCACGGGTAGCGGTCATTGCGCCCATCAACCAACAGTTGACAATCCGTGGGCGCCGCGCCCGGTTATACGATCGCCGGGCGCGGGCTTTTTTTTGAAGCTCCCCGTAGTTGAGACCAGCACTCCTGTCGAAACCTTGAAGGCAGATGCCGCCCATAAATCGGTTCCTTTGGTAGCGAGGATCGTATTCAACTTATTAGGCTTACAGTTCCTTATCGTTTCTTCCGAAAATCATCGGATACTCTTGGGTTAAACGGTTGATTCGGATCGAGTTCCGGGCTGTTTCGGGTGGGGTTTGCGTGTCCGTAAATGAATGCACGGGAATTCCCCACCGATGGCATTTGGTGCATCCCGGTGGGGAGTCCGAGGAGAGCGGGTGACTGTGCCCGCAGACTCCTTCTGGTTGCCCGCCCGAGCAATTACGGTCCTTCCGGGGCCGTTTCGGTTGTCTGGCTGGGCCGCGCGTGCTCGTCTTGCAGGTGTCCATCTCGACTCAGGGCGGCGCGGTTTCCACTGGCACGGGTAGTAACGCGGGCGTCACGCTGGCCATCGCTGGCAGGTCGACGTTTTCGCCGATCGGAAGAGGAGGCAGCATCGATAACTAGCGTTGTTTGTGGGACCGCGCCCGGCTTTGCGAAGGTCGGGCGCGATTCTGCCGACTGGCCCGGCTCCGGGCGCATAGCTGGGGCAAAGCCTCATTCGGGGGATGGGTGCCACACAAGAGTACTTTCAATCTAGGGCAGACTTCACAATCAGCGAGCAGATCCGATCAGAGTTTGAACGGCGTCGGACACGGACGTCAACGAGAAGGACAATACGCCTCTTCCTGAGGTCCAGTGACCGTCGGCCGGTTACAACCCGATGGCCCCGCGTTTATGGGGATTTGAAGCAACGAATCACGCTCGAACGCCTAAAGCTTGGGACCGATTCTTACGGTTCGGGTCTTCACCTTTCTCTCACCTCACAGATGGCATGATAGACGAAGGAGAGCTCTCAACAGATGCAACTGGGAATGGTCGGGCTGGGACGGATGGGCGCTAATATCGTGCGCCGCTTGTTGAGGGGGGGACATCAGTGCGTGGCGTTCGACAGCAACGAGGTCGCGGTGAAGGAACTCGCGGGGCAAGGTGCGGCTGGCGCCGCCTCGTTGGAGGAGTTCGTGCGGTCTCTGACGCCGCCGCGCGCGGTCTGGTTGATGGTGCCGGCAGCGGTGGTCGACGGCGTCTTGAACCAATTGGCGCTCCTGCTCGAACAAAGCGATATCGTGATCGACGGTGGCAACTCCTATTACATCGACGATATCCGCCGCTCGCAGAGCCTGGCAGCGCGCGGGATCCGCTATCTCGACGTGGGCACCAGCGGCGGCGTCTGGGGGCTCGAGCGCGGCTACTGTATGATGATCGGCGGCCCTCAAGACGTAGCCCGGCACCTCGACCCCATCTTTAAGACGCTCGCCCCCGGACGCGGTAACCTTCCGCGCACCGAGGGACGCGACGAGTCCACGAGCACAGCCGAAGAGGGGTACCTCTACTGCGGACCTTCCGGCGCCGGGCACTTCGTGAAGATGGTGCACAACGGCATCGAGTACGGGCTGATGGCCGCGTACGCGGAGGGGCTCAACATTCTGAAGCACGCCAACGCCAGCAAGCGGAAACATGCGGTGGACGCGGAAACGGCGCCGCTGCGCGACCCCAGCCACTATCAATACGACTTCAACCTAGCCGACATCGCCGAAGTCTGGCGGCGCGGGAGCGTCATCGCCTCCTGGCTGCTCGATCTGACGGCTGTGGCCCTTTTGCAAGAGCCCGACTTGACGCGGTTTTCAAGCAGCGTGTCGGACTCGGGCGAAGGTCGGTGGACGATCCAGGCGGCCATCGACGAAGCGGCTCCCGCACCGGTGCTGACCGCTGCCCTCTACGAACGGTTCAGCTCCCGCGGCGAAGGTGAATTCGCCGGCAAACTGCTCTCAGCCATGCGCTATCAGTTCGGCGGCCACCTCGGCCAGAGCGCCGGCGGGTAGCCCGTCAGGACCGCGCGCGCACGCTCAGCGGGCGGTCCAACTTGAACGTCAGAACAGACTCTACCGGCACCTTGATCGTGCCTTTCGTCAGGATCTGCGTCAGAGCGCCGGCACCGGCACCCGACCCTGCACCGATGGCCGCGCCTTTGCCACCGCCGGCAATAGCGCCGATAATGGCGCCGATGGCGGCTCCGCCACCGGTGAATTCGCCCGTGCGGCGGTTGATGCCGACGCCATTACGGCCTTTTTCAGCCAGATCCTCGGTGCTCAGAGAGTATTGACGCCCATCGACTGAAACGGAGGCCAAGTCCAGCACCAGGTCCGAGGCGCCGCGAATCTTTCCCCCCTTTTGCGCCGACCGGATGATGATCTGTGCGTTGGCGCCCGCCGGAATCACGACGTTACCCATGGCGTCCAAGACGTTGTTGGTAACTTCGGCCGGAAAGATTTGATCTTCCGCGGCTTTGCCGGAATCGATGGTCTCTTCGTTGCGCACCGAAATCTCCGTGCCCACCGGCAGTTGGGAGGTTTTCGTGGTGACGGCCGTCTCCGCAGGATGGTAATGCGGCCTGTGCCGAAGCTCCTGCGGCCGCGCCGGCGCCGCCGAACCGGGCGCGGTCGCGACCTGCGCCGGAGGCGAAGCCGGGGTATTAGCCGCCGCTGCCGGCGGAGCTTCGTCATACTCAATCGAGCGCACCTGAGTCATAGGAATGGTGCGCGTCAGTTTGTCGTCACCAGCGATCTGAAGCTCGCTGGCCGAACTAGAAAGCACGGTACCGGTGACGCTGGTGCCGTCCCGCAACTCCACAGTGGCGTGCTGGCCTCCACCGGTAGTTTTATTGCACCCATACAGAAACAACAGCGCCCCTAGCGCCAGTGTGGCTCGTTTCATGGATCACCCCGCTATCAATCGTTTTGTTGCCATTTCTCTTACCCAGTCTGCGCCGGATCCCGCCCAAACGGCCCCAACGCGAAAAGAGAAGACTCTCGATCTAGTGTACGCTGCCGCCTCCCGCTCTGCTTTAAGCCTGCTGCAGCTTGCGGGCGACGATATAGCATTCGTCCCAGAACCACAAAGCGCCGTGCTCGCGGAGCACTTCGCGCGTGGCTTCGATATAGCCATTGGTCGACATGGCCTCGGCCAGCCGTTGGTCCTCGATCTGAGCGACATAGGTAGCGGCATTCCAGGCGGCTAGCAGGGTCGAGGTGCCGATCGAAGAGGCGCACGATCCGATCTCGGTCGGCAGCGTATGCATGTCGTAGCGCAACAGGGAGCGCTCATCGTCGTAGGCCATAAAGTGGAAGTCGCGCGCCTGGCCGCCCAAAGCGGCCTCGGTCGCTTTCAACAGGTCGTAACGATCGGAGTGAAAGGGATTCTCGTCCGGCCACACCCGCTGAATGATCTCCAAGGCCGGGTCATTGCCGCAGGAGTGGATTCCGATCAGCCGCCCGCCGGGATTCAAACTGCGCGCCAGGGGCGCGATGACGCGCTTCGCCTTGAACTCCACCGAGGCGCGGGCACGGTAAGGTTGCGACGCGAGAATCAGGTCGAAATCGGCCCGCGGCATGCCCCGCCGCGGGCGCACCGTGTCGAGCAGGAATTTGCAATCCTGGCGGTAAATCACGAGCACCGTAGGCTTCTCATACATCGGGTTTCCGCTTTTGGGATTCACCCGCGCCCGCCAGTTTTCCGAAAGGAACGGCTGCAGCGCCGTAATCTGGTCGTCGAACTGCCCTGCGGTCGTGCCGTTGAGCTCCACCTCGTGCCATGCCACTTTTTCGGCTGCACCCGGCTCGTTGGGCATCAGCAGAGGCGCCTCGTCATATTTCATGTTGGTCATCACGAGGACCGTAGCCGGGTGTTCCATGAAGCGGTCCGGCATCTTTTCGAGCGCTAGGCGCACGTCCTCGAGGCTAATTTCCTTGCCGACCACATAAAACGGCATCCACTCGAACCGGCGATGCATGGTCCGCATCACACGCGCCAGCACCGTGCCATCGCCGACGCCGGCGTCGAAAATACGAATCGCCGGGGGCACCGGATGGATTTCGTTCAACTCCGCACTCACCCGGCCCGCGATCACCCACTTTTCGCTGCAGGTGTTCACGAACATGAGGTACTTTTGCCGGTTGTCATAGAAGCGGAAATTCTGCTCCGGATCTGGCGCGGCTGGAGTCATCCCGGGGAGCCTCACCTCTGGACCGGCCCCCACTCGTGGATTGGGTTTGATTCCTGACATGTCTCCTGAGGCCTTTAGCCGTTCAAGTGTATGCCATTCGGCCGATTGCATGCAACTTAACGCCTAGCAATGAGCCCACGCTCTATTCGTCCTTTCAGTTGCCCCAAACCGGACTCCTTGGTGAAATTGAATTGCAGCGATGGTCTCAGCGGCTCGACCAAGAGGAACACAAGCCGATCCTGAGCGCTTCAGCCGACCAACTGGGTGGTTGCGGGACCGAAGGGCGGGGCGGCACGGCTGCCATGAAGCGCACCACGCTTCGGTTCCGCATGCAAAAACTCGGGGCCCCGAGCGCGCGTGCCAGCCGTCGACCGGGCGGATCAGCCCAATAGCGAGCGGAGCAATACGGCCGGGTGAACAGCGGTCGCCGACGCCAGGTCCGCCACCTGGTGGCGGCAGGACGTTCCGGGAGCGACCAGAACCTCGCCCGCCTTCATCGCTTCCACCGCCGGGAGCAGGCGCCGGTTCGCGATGGCGACCGACACGTCATAGTGCCGACGGGTGTACCCGAACGAGCCGGCCATGCCGCAGCAGCCGGCATCGAGATCGACTACCGTTGCAGAAGGTATGCGGGCCAGCAGAGCCGATGTGGCAGCCAGCAGCCCCATCGATTTTTGATGACAGTGTCCGTGGAGCAGAATTCTCTTCGGGCCGGCGCGCAAGGGCAGATCCAGCTGCCCGGCCAATTCCTCGAACATCAGACAGGCCTTGGACACCTCGCGGGCTCGCTCCTGTTGAAGACCGCGCAGCAGCGAGGGCCCGTCCTCCTTGACGGCGGAAAGGCAGCTTGGCTCGCAGAACAAGATCTTGCCACCCCGGCTGGCGATGGGGAACAGCGCCTCGACCACCTCGCCGGCATGAGCGCGGGCTTCGGCCAGCAGGCCTTGCGAGATCAGCGGGCGGCCACAGCAGCCGGGGCGAACCACCTCGACATGGCAGCCGCCGCGTTCCAGGACCTCGATGGCGGCGATGCCGATTTGCGGGTCGTAGTGGTTGGTGAATGTGTCGTTGAAGAGGGTGACGGGGATTTCAGACGCGCCTTGGGGGCGCGGGTTTCGTGCCAGCCACTTCTCGAAAGTCTCCCTCTGCCAAGCCGGCAGCGTGCGCCGCGGATCCACGTCGAGCAGCTTGTCGCTGATCCAGCGGGCCAGCGGTGTCGCCGCCACCCAGTTGGCAAGAGGCGCAAGGCGGCTACCCCACACCGAGAGGCGATCGATGTGTCCCAACGCGCGCGCGCGGAGAGGCGTGCCGTGGCGGGTCCAATAATCCGCTAGAAACTCGCTCTTGAAGCGCGCCATGTCGACACCTACGGGGCATTCCGCTTTGCAGGCGCGACACTCAAGACACAGGTCCAAGACCCGATAAACGCCTTGATCGCCCAGGCCGGTTTCCCCGAGGCGGCCGGCCATGGCCAGGCGCAACACGTTAGCGCGGCCGCGCGTGGAATCCGACTCCTCCCGCGTCGCCATGTAAGAAGGACACATCGTGCCGGCGAGCTTCTTGCGACAAGCGCCCACGCCGCTGCACATCTCGATGGCGCCGCCCAAGCCGCCGTAAGCGGAAAAATCGAACCAGGATGACGGCTTGGGTGTCTGGTAACCCGCGCCGAACCGGAGGTTCGCAGTCAGGGGCGGAGCATCCACGATCTTGCCGGGGTTGAAGATGCCGAGCGGATCGAAAGTGCGCTTGATGTCGCGGAAGGCCTGGTAGAGCGCGGGACCGAACATCTGCCGCATGAATGGCCCGCGGACCAGGCCGTCGCCATGCTCGCCCGAAAGCGCACCGCCGAATTCCAGTACCAGGCGGGCCACGTCTTCGGCGATGGACTCGAATTTCCGTACACCCTCCTCGGTCTTCAGATTGATGACGGGCCGGACGTGGAGACAGCCGACCGAGGCGTGCGCGTAGATGCCGGCGGTGGTCTGGTGGCGGTGGATGATTTCGAGAAAGCGTCCGATATATTCGCTGAGGCGTTCCGGGGAGACCGCCGTATCTTCCACAAACGAGATGGCCTTCGCGTCTTCCTTCATCGCCATCGAGAGGCCCAGCGCCGACTCACGGAGACTCCAGATGCGCGCTTGCGCGGCCCCCTGCTCGGTGTGGTACGCGTACCCAAAGCGGCGGGCACGCAGGTCTTCCTCCAAAGCCTTCAGACGCGGCGGCAGGTCTTCGGTGCGGTCGGCATAAAACTCGACGCATAATGTGGCGGCTGGATCACCCTGGACGAAGGAGCTCCGGATCGCTTCGAGCGCGGCGTTTTGCCGCGTGTTATCCAGAATGGCCCGATCCATCACTTCGACGGCCGACGGCTGATGGCGCAGGATGGCGGGCGTGGCGGCCAATGCTTCGAGCAGGTCCGCGAACATCACCACCATGACGGCTTTGGCCTTGGGCAACGCAACCAGCCGTAGCTTAGCCTGGAGCACCACGCCGAGCGTGCCCTCCGAGCCGATCAGGATTTTGGCGAGGTTGACCGGCCGCCCGGAGTCGGCGAATTCATCCAGGTTGTAGCCGCCGACGCGGCGGAGAATTTTCGGGTAGCGGCGGTCGATCTCGGCCGCATGTTCTCTGGCAAGGCTAAGCAAGGTGCGGTAACAAGCCGCTTCGAGCGTGTCGCCGGTCGGAATTTCAGCGCGCGTCAGGTCGCGCGCGTCGACGATGCTGCCATCGGAGAGCGCGACTTCGAGTTCCATCACGTGATCGATGGTCTTGCCATAGAGCACGCTGCGCGCGCCGGCCGAGTTATTGGCAATCATGCCTCCGATCGTGGCGCGACTGGCCGTGGAAATATCAGGAGCGAAGCGTAGGCCGAGCGGCGCCAGCTGGGCATTCAGCTCGTCGAGAACGATGCCCGGCTCGACGCGCGCCCAACGTTCTTCCGCGTTCACCTCGAGCAAGCGGTTGAAATACTTGGAGGTGTCGATCTGGAGCCCTTCGCCGATCGCTTGGCCGGCTTGCGAGGTGCCGCCGCCGCGCAGAGTGACGGGGCAGCGAAAACGGCGGCAGAGCTCGAGAGCACGCAGGATATCCTGGCGACCGCGAGCCACCACCAGGCCCAGCGGCTGGATCTGGTAGACGCTGGCGTCGGTCGAGTAGAGGGCCCGGGAAATGCGATCGAAACGCACCTCGCCCTCAATGACGGCTTCCAGTTCGCGCCGCAGCGCCTCCCGGTCGACTGCCGCCGCGCTCGCCTTGGGAACCGGCGTCCCCGCCTCTAACTCAACCAGACTCACTATGCCATTATCGTCTGTCCCGGCGGGAGGCCAGGGGACCGGAGTCCGGGATCAGGGCACGAACGGGGCCAGGTGGCGCATGTTGGCCTCAAGAATCCCCTGAATCTGCTGTTTGGTCTGGTCGCTCTTGGGTACTGGGTTGTTGGCGTCCTTCACGCAGATCTGCTTCGTCGAGCCGTGGACCAGGAGAGGTTCGCACAGATTGCGCTTGGCGGCCTCGACCGCCGCCGCGTCGCCATAAAGTAGCTCGCCCCCCACCCAGACCATCTCAACATCCTCTAAGCGAGTCTTCAACAGGCTTTCGGTCGGATCGGCGTCCTCAGACGCCAGCACGGTGATATCGGCCTTTAAGCCCGGCGCCAAGGTTCCGATCTTGTCGCTCAGGGCCAGGGCTTCGGCCGGGTTCTCGGTGATCATGGGAATCCAGCTGGTTTTGGGGATCGCGCCCGCAA
>JAGWQP010000468.1 GCA_028876805.1 Acidobacteriota bacterium
GCTGACCGAGACCCAAGTGAGGTCTCTAGGTCGGCACGGGAGCAAGCTCGTCCCGTGTTTGTGGTTGGGGACTTATGAAGACGTCATAGAATTCGATTCTACCATTAACCGGTACCATTAACCCGAGCGGGAGTTACCCTGGTACCGTTCTATCCCTGTGGATATTCGGCACAAATTCTGGGATTTCTTTGGAGATAGAACCAGGGCAGCCACGAGCCCGCAAATGGCAGCAAAAGAAAGCCAAAGCCCTGGGATCGCACGGTTTCCGCTGAGATGAATGAGGTACGTACAGATCGCAGGCGTAAACCCCCCGAACATGGCCGTCGCCAGGCTATAGGCCAGGGAAAAACCGGAGGTGCGAACGTCAACCGGCATAATTTCCGTGAGAAAGACGGCCATGGCCCCGTTGTAGGTGGCATAGATTGCTGCCAGCCATAGCTCGACCGCGAGGAGCCTCGCGAAGGAAGGAGCTTCGACCAGCCACGATAAAGCCGGGTAGGCTGTGACGAGCGCCACCGCCGTGCAAGCCAAAAGTACGGGACGGCGGCCGACGCGGTCCGAAAGGCCTCCCGATACCGGCAGCAGCACAAAGTTCAGGGCGCCAACACACAGCGTGACCACCAGGTTGCCGGTCGCGGCCAGGTGCAGCACGGTCGTGCCAAAAGTGGGAGTGTAGGCGGTGACCATGTAGAAGCAGACCGTGGTCATGGTGGACATCAGCATGCCCAACAGCACCAAGCGCCAATTTGCGAACAAGGAACTGGTGATCATGCCGACACTCGGGCGGTGGCGGCGCGTGCGAAAGGCTTCGGTCTCTTCGAGCGAGCGGCGCAGGAAGAATAATAGCGGGAGCAGTGAGCAGCCGGCCAGCAGCGGCACACGCCATCCCCAGCGTGTCAGCTGGCTGTCGGAAAGCGTGGTACTGAGCAGGATTCCGAGCAGCGCCGCAGACATGACGGACACCTGCTGGCTGCCCGACTGCCAGGCCACATAAAATCCCTTGCGTCCCGGGGTTGCGATCTCCGAAAGATAAACGGATACGCCGCCCAATTCGACGCCCGCCGATAGCCCCTGCACGAGGCGTCCTATCACGACGAGCAGGGGCGCCGCAAGCCCGATCGCGGCGTATCCCGGCACGACCGCGATCGACAGTGTGCCGACGGCCATCAAAGCTAGGGTCAGCAGCAGACCGGCGCGGCGTCCGTGATGATCGATGTACGCACCGAGCAGAACCGCCCCGAGGGGACGCATGAGAAAGCCGGCGCCAAACGTCATCAACGAGAGCATCAGACCGGCGAAAGCACTGCCGCTCGGAAAGAACGCGAGCGCGATCGCTGGAGCGTAGTAGCCGAAGATCTGGAAATCGTACATCTCCAGCGAATTGCCCAGCGCCACGCGCACCACCGCTCCCGCCTTCGACTGCCGGGTCTGGAGGGTCGGCGAAGTCACTCGTTAAAGCATACAGGGTCTGGCGGCCGGCGCACCTGCTTATCGGGGCGGGTATGCTATCTTCGTGGCGATGGAAAAACGGTTGAAGGGAAAGGCCGCGATTGTAACCGGGGCGAACCGCGGTATTGGTAAGGCGATCGCACAACGATTGGCCGGCGAGGGTGCCCAAGTGGTACTCTGCGCCCGCGACGAAAGTCTGCTGAAAGACGCAGCTCGTGAAATCGAAACTGCGGGGGGCTTGGCCGCCTCCTTCGCGCTCGATCTGCGGGCGGCCGAGGCGCCCGCGCGTGTGGCCGACTTCGCCAAGGCTACCTACGGGCAGATTGACATCGTCGTCAACAACGCCGGCGCAACCCGTCGTGGCGCCTTTCTGGAGCTAAGCGACGCGGACTGGGCCGACGGCTTCGCACTCAAGTTTTTCGGCGCCATGCGGCTCACGCGCGCCGCTTGGCCGCACCTCAAGGCCAGTTCCGGGTCGGTCGTCAATATTTCCGGGGTCGGCGGCCGCATGCCCGACGCTTACTTTGCCATCGGCGGCTCGGTCAATGCGGCCCTGCTTTCCTTCACCAAAGCGCTGGCCGACTTAGGCATTCAAGACGGTGTGCAGGTCAACGCCATTAACCCGGGTAACGTTCGTACGGCTCGCTACCTCCAAAGACTGGAACAGGTGGCGCGGGAAGGCGGGATCGGTACCGTCGCCGCCGAGCAGAAGATCGTCGCCGGTGCCAAGGTGACTCGCATCGGCGAGCCGGATGACATTTCCTCGCTCGTCGCATTCGTGGTGAGCCCCGAAGGACGGTTCCTCCAAGGTTCGCTGATCGATATGGACGGCGGTGCCACTAAGGTGATTTGAAGGGTCTTCTTATAGCCGGGCCGGTAGGAACCGTGGTGATCGTTCATGACGAGCCGCAAGCCCGTTGGCGAAACACGAGGTTTTTGGCGAGCAAGCAGCGAGGTGAGGAAGATCGGCCAACACAACACACGAGCACAGGCGCCCATCCGCGCGGATCACTGGCTCCTCCGGACGGGCACCGATGTTCCAGTCGCCTTCAGCTCTGGCTTGGGGACGATCGCTTCACGCCCCGCGTCCCCCCTTCCATACGGATAGGAGAGTAGTGCTTCGAGCATTTGCTGGCAGATGTGCCCCCGCGACATCCCAGATAGTCTCGTCGCCGGCAGCGCCCCTCGGCATGATCGGTAATGAGGATATACCGGCTACCTTGCCACCAACCCGATTTTCAACTAACGGCCCCACTTTGTTTCACTGCCGCCCCAAAGTGTTCAATTTGGCTTCTTCCCCTCGCCTTCTTTGGACTCCAGTCGCTTTTTCGCAGCCTCTCGCACGAGTCTATCTACCACCACGCTGGGAGCGCCGGTTTGTCTTTGAATCTCGCGGCCTAACGCCGTATGCGCCTGTTTCGGTGTCGGCTGGCTGCCCCATTGCCTGGTCCGCTCCAATTCCACGGCTTTGCAATTTGCTCGTGGCCTTTGGTTGAGTAGCCTGATCCGGATTCGTCCCACTCGGCTGTGGCGAAGGCTCTGTCGAGTTCCGGATAGCAGGATTCCATGATGACCATGAGTGTCCCCACCAATGTCCGCCAGTTCGATCATCCCGTTCGTCGTCCAGCCGGAAGAATCATCCGCGTTATGGATGCCTGCTCGGCGTTTCCCCACTCATCGAGAAGCTCGATCGCATCGCTTTTCGTCTTGGCGCTCACGACGCAGAAATCACCGTTTCGCTTACCGACAGAAGTAGAGGATCATGAGCTGAGGGTAGCACCTATCCGTTCGTTTTCACGACCACTCTGGTTGCGCCGCCGCTTCCACCGAGCGGTCAAACAACCTGTGGGGCCGACAAACTTCGATCCGGTCAGCTGCAGGCCACAAGAATCGATATCAGGCCCAACTGGAGTCCATCGACGGGAAATTGCTGAAGTCAGGGAGGAACTTAGACCGGCGTTCGACCACACCCGGTTTCCGAGCCTCCGAAGGTCCCGTCAAGAGAAGGATTCTGAGCGCCGTGCGGTGGCGCGAAATTCAAGAAGGCCAAAGGCTTGAGGTGAAGCATGCCGCCCTGACTTCCGATGAGCTCTATCGGTAGCCACACGAACGTGAGCTCTACGCGAGGCGGACAGCCAGCCAAAATTTCAAGACCGGTCCGCACCGTTGCCTTACCCGACTACGGTGATGTGGCAGGCGTCGGTGGGTGACCGTCGGCCCTATGCCGATCAACCCCTGATATCGGAACAGTTTCTTGGGAAGAGTTGGAGCGCCTGGCCGCCGACCGTGATGGGGCAGATCCGGAAGGCCGAGCAGCAGCTGAACCCGCGACACCCACATGGACCACTCGTATTTGGTTGAAAGCAATTCTGAAGAAATTCGATCGTGGCGAAGGGCCGGCGATGGTCATACGTAACTGCCGCACTCAGCTAACGACAAGATGACAACCAGCCCCTTGCCTTGCGCATTTGGAAGTGATATATCTGACCGCGGTCGTGCTCCAGGAGGGCGGCGTCCGGCTCACGAGCCCCTCAAAGAGCCGAGTATTTCCGGGCACTGGGGCTCCCGGAGCCCGTGGGCCGGTTTTCCCAGTGCAAAGCTCAAAAACTGCATCAACCCGGTTCGTGAACCAAATGGAACTCAGAACCGACGTGAGGACGCTTATGAAAACCAATTCTAACGTTCTATTGAATGCGGCAGCGATGTCCCTGCTTCTA
>JAGWQP010000469.1 GCA_028876805.1 Acidobacteriota bacterium
CCGCCTGCTCGGCAAAGATCCCCAGTGCCGTGGTTGTCACTTTCTTCACCAGCGATCCTGAACTGTGTCGCCGCATGACCGAAGAGGTAAAGCGCCTGGTTCCCGATTGTCGACACTTCGTCACGACACCCCACAGAACTGGCCCCAGATGCGCCGCGAATCGAGGCATTATCGCATCGGCCTGGCCCCGGTGCTGTTAACCAAGAAGGCGAATGCACTCCGCCGCACGGCCTACCGGCTGGCTCCGCAAAGGATCCTGGCATACAATTCGCGGTGGAACGGCATCATCTGGGGTTGAACCCGCTGTCGCTTCTGTTCTGGCGGGGAGTACCGATCGATCGGATCTATCTGCGCCTGCGTTGGTGCCGTGGCCTAAGCGCGAGCGCTCGGTCGTGCTGGAAGGCCATCGGGTGCTCGAAGGACGGGCGTGCTCCGACGAACATGGTCGGGTCGCGGTCCTCACGCCGTACATTCCCTACCCGCTTGCGCACGGCGGTGCCGTGCGCATCCGCCACCTCGTTCGCCAAATGGCCGAGGAGTTTGATGAGGAGCTGTTCGCGTTTCAGGACAAGTCTGTGCCGCCCGAGACCGCCCCGGTCCTGGAGTTCTGCGCGCGTGTAGTCCTGGTGGAAAAGCCGCGGTACCGCGAGCCGCGCTGGTCTACTCTGCTGCCGCCCGACGTCTGCGAGTTTCGATCGTCGGCCAAGCGCCGCGCATTTGACGGCGGAGCGGCGAGGGTTCGCCTTCGACCTTCTGCAGGTGGAATGTGCGCAATTGGCGCCGTACGGAGGCGACGTGCTGGTCGAGCACGACGTCACCTTCGATCTGTTTAGCCAGATAGCGCGTCGCGACGGCACGCTCTCCTCGTGGTGGACTACTGGAGCTGGCTCCGGATGGAGGGGCGGTCACCACATGTTATCGCCGCGTGGTGGTGATGTGGGAAAAGGGCGCTGAGCTTCCGGTTTCCGTGCTGAGCCCGAACGGCCCCGGCACCACCTGCTCTTCATCGGTTCGTTTCGGCTCTTTCCGAACGTGGCGGCGTACCGGTTTTTCACCGAGCACGTCTGGCCACTCCTGCGCGACAAATTCCCCGAGATGCGACCTACCGTGGTCTGCGCTCCCGACTACCTGCCCTACTGGCACACTCCGGCCAGCCTGCCCGAGCCCCCTGTCGATGAACGCATCCGTCTGCTGGGCTTCGTCGCCGATGTGCACCCCCTCTATGTAGAAGCCAACCTGGTGCTGGTGCCTACGACGGTCTTAGCTGGAAAAAACATCAAAGTGCTGGTGGCGGTGGCGATGCGTCGTGCAGCGGTATCCGCTTCCTCCGGGTGCGCCGGCCTCGGCCTGACGCATGGCCACATCCCGTGGATCGCCGACACGCCTGAGGCCTTTGCCTCCAGCGTAGCCGCTATCATCACCGATGCCCACGTCGCCAGGCGCTGGCCGAAGCGGCCTGTGAGCACGCCGTACGTCATTTCGACCGGCGAACTTTAGGCGAGAAACAGCGCCAGTTGTTACGTAGTATGCTATAAGCCATCTTGTTGTGACTGGAGGAAAAATGATCCGAAGACTTATCGTGCTGGCGCTCCTTATGGCCCCGATCTTCGCTCTGGCCCAGGAGCATTGGGTGGCCACGTGGGCCGCCTCGCCGCAGGCGATGCGAGGCCTGCCGGGGGCTCCTCCCGCCAACGCGCCGCCAGCGAATTTCGACAACCAGACGATCCGCATGATCGTCCGCACCAGCTTGGGCGGCCGGCGTCTGCGCGTGCAATTCTCGAATGATTATGGGACTTCGGCTCTGGTTCTGGGCGCGGCTCATGTAGCCTTGCGTGAAAAAGCGTCCGCGATCGTTCCCACAGCGGACCGCGCGCTCGCGTTCAACGGGAAGGCTTCAACCCTGATCCCCCCGGGAGCACTCGTTCTCAGCGATCCGGTGGACCTCGACGTGCCCGCGTTGAGTGATCTCGCCATCAGTGTGTACCTTCCCAAGGAAACAGGCTCGCCGACCATGCACGCAACCGGCTTGCACACTACCTATATTTCGAAAGCGGGTGACTTCACCGCGGCGCCCGCTCTCTCCGACACGATGACTTCGCAATCCTGGTATTTTGTATCGGGAGTCGATGTTCTCGCGCCTGCTGACGCCGCGACGATCGTCGCGTTTGGCGATTCGATCACCGATGGCGCCACGTCGACGGTGGACACCAACAGCAGTTGGCCGAGTTTCCTCGCTCAGCGCCTCCACGCCAATCCCGCTACGGCCTATTGGTCTGTGGTGAATCAGGGCATCTCGGGCAACCGCCTCTTGCACGATGGCGCCGGCGTTGCCGCGCTGGCTCGCTTCGACCGCGACGTGCTGGCCCAGCCCGGCGTCCGCTGGATAACCGTCATGCTGGGCATCAACGACATCGGCTTCGGCACCCGGCAGCCGAATGAAGTCGTCACCGCTGATGAAATCATTGGCGCGTTGCACCAGGTGGTCGAACGCGCGCACACGCACGGAATTAAAGTGATCGGTTGCACGCTGACGCCCTATGAAGGCGCGGCCTATTACAGCGAAGCCGGCGAAGTGGCTCGCCAAGCCGTGAACCGCTGGATCCGCACGAGCGGCGGGTTCGACGCGGTGGTGGATTTCGATGGCGTGGTGCAAGATCGGTCCAACCCCAAACAGATCCGTCCGGATTTCAACATACGCGATCACCTGCACCCCAACGACGCCGGCTACAAGGCTATGGCCGAAGCGATCGATCTTTCGCTGTTTGCGCCTAAGACGGCGTCGCGCTGAAATCGGCCGCGGGAAGCACCAACGCTATTTCCGTCGCCGCAGGAGTCGCTCCGTCGAGGAGACCCGCACCGGCGAAAACTGTTGCACCGCCCCTCGAAGATACGGTCGGAACTCCCGCAGCCAGTAGCGGAAGTATCCTGTTTTGTGGATCTCGACCAACGTCCGACGGTAGTGATCCAGGAGAATGTGCGCCATCAGCTCTCCGGTTCGCCGCGTGCCGATCCAGGTTGCGTTGGAAAGCCATAACGCGCTGCGCGGAAGCTGCCGCACGGCGGAGACTGCCATTAGCGACGAAAGCTCCATGACGGATCGTCCTTGCACCGCCGCCTCTTGCTTGAATTCCCGCCACTGGCTCCACAGCCGGTCGGCCGATGGGAGGATCGCGCGGGGCATACGAACGATGTCGCTGTGAAACCGCGCCCACTCGGCTCGAAGACTCGCAACATTGAGTGGGGGGATATTCGCAGTCTCCGCCAAACGGGCCGTGGTTCGTTCCAGTCCGTCGAGTAGCTGGTCCACGCTCTCGATCGCAGGTCCGTGCTCCAGCAGGCCGTCTTTTTGCAATGCCTCCGCGATTTCCGCGATCAAGCCGCGGCCGGCGCCTGCGATGTCTGAGAGCGCCGCGAACACCCAGACCGGCGAAACGCTGAATACGGCCAAACTGGCAATGCCCACCAAATTGCCCGCGGCGGATCGGATGAGGAAATCTTCCGGAAGCGTCTCGCCCCTCGGGTACGCTCCTTCGACTTCGCCGACCTGCTCGATGAGAAACCGCAGTGTCGATTCGACCAGCGAATTATAGAGCCTCGACCGCCGCAACCCTGCCGGCAAAACCACTTCTCCGACCTCATGCACCGCGCCTCCCGCCACCGCCGAAAGCGATCGCAGAACCCGCTCCGGAAGAGAAACACAATACCCGGTGAGACGTTTCCGATCCATGAGGGCCCCGGGGTTGGCCGGGTCAAACCAGCTTGGTCTTCTTGATCGGCAGTTCGCGAATCCGTTTGCCGGTCGCGGCGAAAATCGCATTGCACAGTGCCGGCGCTATCGGCGGAACGCCAGGCTCTCCCACGCCAGCCGGAGGCGCGTCGTTCTGTATCAGTTGGACATGCACATCACGCGGCGCTTCGCTGATGCGTGCCACCGGGTAGTTGTGATAGTTGGTTTGTTGAATCCGGCCGGCTTGCGCGGTGATTTCGCCCATCAACGCTAGGCTCGTACCGAACACTGCCGCGCCCTCGAACTGCGAGCGGACGCGGTCCGGATGCACCACCAGGCCGGTATCGACGGCGTAGTCGACGCGCGGAATTCGCACCGTTCCTTTGGGATCGATCTCCACTTCGACCACCGCTGCGACATACGTCTGGAAGCTGCGGTGCACGGCAATGCCGTAGCCGTGGCCGGGTCTGGATTTCTTCTTGGCCCAGCCGGATTGTTCCGCGACCTTCTCGATCACGTTCCGCAGTCGGCCTGTGTCGAACCCGTACCCCGGTGTGTTCAATGGAATCGACTGAACGTCGAGTTTGCGCGGCTTCCCCACCAGGTCCAGCAGGTATTCGACCCGGTCGCGATTGGCCGCGGTTGCCAGTTCGTCGGCAAAAGATTGCACCGCGAAGGCGTGATAGATGTTCGCCACCGAACGCAACCACCCGATGCGTACATGCGCCTCCGCCGGTCCGTTCTCCGCGCGATGATTCGGAATGTCGAAAGGCACGTCGCTCCAACCCATCCCCTGCTCGAAGCCGCCGAAGCGCGCCGCGACATCGTTCTGCGACTCGATCGGTGGAAACGCGCAACGCTGCAGCCAGGCCGTGGGCCGCCCTTTGGCATCTACAGCTGCCTTCACGTACATAGCAGCCACCGCGTGATAGAAGTCAAATTGCATGTCGTCTTCGCGGCTCCACACCACCTTTACCGGTTTTCCGACCTGCCTGGAAAGAAGCGCGGCTTCGGCCACGTAATCGGGCTTTGATTTGCGTCCGAAAGCCCCGCCCAGCAGTGTCACATGGCAGGTGACGTCCTCGTTCTTAATGCCGAGCGCCTTAGCCACCGTATCCTGCACAGCTTGCGGATTCTGTGTAGGCGCCCATGCCGTTACTTTGCCGTTCTTGAACTCGGCTACCGCATTCACCGGCTCCATCGGTGCATGCGCGAGCATGGGAGCGTAATATTCCGCTTCATGGATCCGGCCGCCTTTGGCGAATTCAGCATCCACGTCGCCTACATTGCGAGCCACCTTTTGCGGCTTGCGCACCGTCTCAAACAGAATCCGTTTATAGGAAGCCGAGTCGTAGGCTGTGTTCGGGCCAAGTTCCCAGTTGACCTTCAACCTCTTGCGTCCCTGCATTGCCGCCCAGGTGTTGTCGGCGACTACTGCGACGCCCCCCAACGGCTGGAACGCATACGGCGGTTTGAAAGGCGGGATCTGCAGCGTCTGCTGTACGCCGCGCACTTGGCGCGCTTCAGTGTCATCGACCGATTTGACCTTCCCGCCAAAGACCGGCGGATGCTCGATCGACGCGTAGACCATGTTCGGCACGCGTGCGTCCAGGCCGAACACCGCTGTACCAGAGACAATGCCGGGCTGGTCGGTGATGGGCAAGCCCTTGCCGATGTACTTGAATTCGGAAGGCGACTTATACTTCAGCTCTTCTTTCTTAGGGATGGGCAGTTTTGCCGCGAGCGAAACCAATTCGCCGTAGCTCGCTTTGCGGCCGCTGGCGGCGTGTGCCACCTGCTCGTTGCGGGCCAGGCACTCGCTCGCGGGCACACGCCACTTAGCAGCGGCCGCACGCTCCAGCATCAGCCGCGCGGTCGCACCTGACTGGCGCATGGCTTCGTAAAAGCTTCGGATGGAGGTGGACCCATCAGTGTTCTGATCGCCGTATTTCCTGTCTCCGATCGCCTGCTCGATCCTGACCCTGTTCCAATCGACGTCGAGTTCGTCGGCCAGCACCATGGGAAGCGCGGTCCGAATGCCCGTGCCCATTTCCGAGCGATGCGCGGTGACGATCACGCGACCGTCCGGTTCAAGGCCGAGATAGACAGTGGGTTGCCATGCCGGAGCCGCGGTCCCGTCGGCGCGGGCTTCGTCGGGCAGAATCTGTGCGCCAATCACCAGCGCGCCGGCCGAAAAGACAGTTTCCAGGAATCCCCGCCTGCTGACGAAATCGATGCGGGTCATGCCTTCACCCCCGCCGCCATCTTGATCGCCTGCCGGATTCGCGAGTACGTGCCGCACCGGCAGATGTTGCCTTCCATCGCTTCGTCGATATCGCGGTCCGTCGGCTTTGGCTTCCGCACCAGCAGGGCGGCTGCCTGCATGATCTGTCCGGCCTGGCAATAGCCGCACTGCGCCACGTTGACTTTCTCCCACGCCACCTGGACTGGATGTTGATGATTTGTGTCGAGACCTTCAATCGTGGTGATATTCTTGCCAGCGGCGTCCTTCATTGATGTGACACAACTGCGCGCGGCGCCGCCGTTCACATGGACGGTGCAGGAACCGCATAGACCCATGCCGCAGCCGTACTTAGTGCCGGTCAGTGCGAGCAGATCGCGGAGATACCACAGCAACGGCATGTCTGGATCACCGTCGAACCGGTGGCTGGCCCCGTTTACTTTCAGTTCGATCATGCATTAACCTCAAGTGGATTGTAACGCAATGACGCTCACGCACGGTGCGAAATGGCTGGTCGGGGTTCTGGTTCTTACGGGCTGCAATTCCTTACGGGAGAGCGCGCCCGACCCGGAGATTGCCGCCGAAGTTCAGAAAACGCCGGCCATCGACAATCACGCGCACCCCGTGCGCAACATCCTCGAAGGGCCGCCGGATCGCGAGTTCGACGCGCTGCCGGTTGACAACATGGAGCCAGCCTCCGATCCTGTGAACCTGCGAGCGAATGCACCCGCCGCCGCGGAGGCGGTGCGTCGGCTGTTCGGCAGTATCGATCGCAAGCCGCAAATCCAGCGGCAGAAGGGCGACGCTTACCCCGCTTGGGTGCTGGACCGGATCGGTGTCGACATCATGCTCGCCAACCGCGTTGCCATGGGCGGCGGAATTGAGGCGCCTCGCTTCCGCTGGGTGCCATACGCCGACGCGCTGATCTTCCCGCTCGATACCTCCCATCTTGCGACACGGAATTCCGATCGCAAGGCCTTCTTTGCACTGGAAGACCAGCTGCGAAGCCGCTATCTAGCGGACTCCCGGCTGCCGCGTAGCCTGTCGGAGTACCTGGCCCGCGTGGTCACGCCGACTCTCGAGAGGCATAAGAAAAACGGTGCCCTCGCTGAAAAGTTTGAGGCGGCCTACTTGCGCTCGCTTGAGTTCGACCGCGTGGATCGTGCGGTTGCAGAGCGAGTGTATGCTCGCTACGCGGGGCGCGGCGTGCCTCCCGAGGCCGACTACAAAGCGCTCGAGGACTACCTGTTCCGCTACATCGCGGCCGAATGTGGGCGCCTCGGCATGGCGGTCCACCTGCACACCATGGCAGGTGCCGGCAGTTATTTTAGTGTTGCGGGCGCCAATCCACTGGGACTCGAATCCGTTCTCAATGACCCGTCTCTGCGCACGACCCGGTTCGTGATGGTGCACGGCGGCTGGCCCTTTACCCGCGAGATCACGGCCCTGTTGGAGAAACCCAATGCCTGGCTGGATTACTCGGCGCAAGATCTCGTGCTACCGCCCGTGGCCTTGGCCGCAACGCTGCGCGAGTGGCTGGAGTGGGTTCCGGAAAAGGTCCTGTTCGGCACCGACGCTTATCCATACTCGGATCAACTAGGCTGGGAAGAATCTGGGTGGATCGCCGCAAACACCGGAAGGCAGGCCTTGGCGCTCGCGCTTACCGGCATGATGCGCGACGGCGAGATTACCCGCGCGCGCGCGCGAGAGATCGCTCGTATGGTGCTCCGCGACAACGCCCGGCGCCTCTACGGCCTATGAATAAGAAGATGACCGCTCGCGAAGCCTTGCGGAAATTGGTGCGCGCGCCGAAGAGCGAGCAACGGGATGCGGCTTTCCGCCGCATTATCCGCCAGATTCCGCGCGGAAAAGTTGCGACTTATGGGCAGGTGGCGGCCGCGGCCGGATACCCGCTCTATCACCGCCACGTGGCCCAGTTGCTGCGCAAGGCCGGTGGCGCGCTGCCCTGGCAGCGCGTCGTCGGCTCCGGTGGTGCCATCAAGCTGAAGTACGAGGCTGCGCTTGAACAGCGAACCCGCCTGGAGTTCGAAGGCGTTCGTTTCCGCGGCAAGCACGTCGATATGGCCGAGCACCAGCACCGTTTTCGCCCCTGGGAGTTCGAAGGCTGACCGGCCTACCGCGCATCGAAAGCGG
>JAGWQP010000470.1 GCA_028876805.1 Acidobacteriota bacterium
AGTTGGGAGGAGGATTGTATGAAAAATCTCATGATCGCGGTCCTGGTTGCTGCATTTGCGTTCACGGTAAGCGCCCAGGAGAAGAAAGCTCCCAGAGAGCATAGTATGACGGGATGTTTGCAGAAGGGCTCCGAACCCGACAGCTATATGCTCACCAACGTGGAAGGCAACGGGCCAAAGACGATCGGCGTGGTATCGTCCACCGCCAACCTCGCGCCGCATGTCGGCCACAAGATCGAAGTTACCGGTGTGGCTGTACCCGCCAGTCAAGCGGAAGCGGAAAAGAACGTGCCTAAAGCCGAACATTACATGAGGCTATCCGGAATCAAGATGATTTCTACAAGTTGCCCCTAATTGCGAATGCTGGCGCTACTGAATCGGGGAGAACGGTACCGCTCGCCAGATCGAAAGGTTCTGATAGTCCACGATCTGTCCTCCACGGGCGATCGATTCCTCTCGCACCTTGAGCCACTCAGGATCGGCGCCGAATGTGTCCCACGCCCTTTCGCGGTCTCCGAGGGAGTTGAATGGGATGATGTAAGTGAGGTTCGGCATGTCCGGGCCGGCAAAGGTGTCGCCGTACAGGATCGGGTGAATGCCGGACCGGTGAAAAATCTGGATCTCCGGCCCTGCAAAGCGCTCGTGGACCAGGCGCAACTGTCGCTCAGTCGGCGAGTGATAGACGCGGATCTCGAAATAGCGCGGCCGCTGCGGCTTTTCGGCGAGTGGCACGATTTCCGGCGAAAAATCAGCAGTCCGGAGCAGTACTCGTTGCCGTGAGTCAAAGGCAGGTTCCGTTCCGCGTTCCAGTTCCTGACGGGCTTTTTGAAGAGCGGAATCCGCTTCCATGCGGTTCTCAGCGGCGACCATTTGCTCCGGGCTCGAAAACCCGCTGAGCACAAGGGTCGTCTGTGCGTGCGGTGCCATTACGGCAGTAAAGACACCGAAAGCGCGGGAGTGCTTCGTCCACAGGGGCACTTGCGATGAGAGAAACTGCAGCAAGCGGCCGGCTTGGTCACCCTGCCGGTAATAGAAGTAATCCAGACAGTACAGACCGGTCCTTGCAGCGAACGGCTGAGCTACGGCCGGTTGCGACAGCAGGCCGGCGCCCGCGACTGATTGGACAAACGAACGACGATTCATGGACATTAGTCTATCGCTTGGGAGGCCGTTGACGTTGACGTTCCAGGTCGACAAGTTTCGAAGGACTTACTGCCAGACCTAGCCATTCCGGTTGCCTGTTTACCGACCGTGCCTGGAGTGAACTCCCGATAGACCTCGCGGGTCCCGCCAGTACAAATATAACGGAGCGTTAAGCCGCAAATTGTTCGGCTATGCGTAGCGCACTCGGAACGGGAGCCTTGTCGATTTGGTCGGCGCGGTGCCTCGCTAATGGGCGCCCGTCGCAGCCCCCTTGCGGACCGCCTTTTGCACGCTGGCCGGCCGCTCGCCCGTGCCCAAACCCGTTCCAGTGGTGAAGGTAAACCCAGTGATGGCGTCGTTGGAGTCCCTGTCGAATTCTGCTCTTTCCCCAAACCCTGTCGCGACGAACCTCGTTTCCGACTCAGGCACCATGGTGAATGTCTGCGCCCGCTGGCTGCCGAGCTTCAGAATCAGTGTTGGCCCATCGACCGTGATCACAGCATCGCGGCCCGGTCCGAACTGGTACGTCCCTGCGTACTTGGCGAGAGCCTCCGGCCTAAGCCGGTACCCGCCCACGCCTTTCAGATGCAGGGCTGTATCCCTGTTCTCGCAGATCGTCTCCATAATCTCGGTGTCCGCCACCAGCGTCTTATCCGCCCGGAACGTAATCGGTCTGGCGAATGTCTTGGGGTCCTCCAAGGTCATTTCGAAGTCCATGTGCCCGAAGTCGCGTCGGTGGAACCGTTCGGTTATGCGGAGGGCCTCCGAGTGCGGGTGGCCGTCAAAATCCAGCCAGGTTCTGTCGTTAAATCCAGCGGTGGTCGCCACCAGCGTATCCCCATCCCAACGGCCCACCGAATAGCCCAGCCAGGTAGGACTCATTTCCTCGGGAAGCCCGCGGCCATCGGTAAAGATCATTCGCGTCGTATTGCTGTTGGATACACCCTCGTTGATGATAACGGTCAACGCCGGCGTCTCAACAATTCGCGCCATGCCGTTCAGATGGTAGGTGGGTGGAGGGTCGGGCATGCAGAGAGCGCGCGGGCTGTCCGACCCCAAATTGAACACGTGTTGACGGTACACCTCCTGTGCCCATGGCTGAATCTCATCGGGTTTCAGGTCCACGGCAATATTTCGGTTGTATGGGCCGCCCGATGCGCGCCAGATGCCCGACAGGTCGGGCTTGCCGTCCGTGGTTCGAGGTACGGGGGCCGACAGATCCGGCTTCCCATCCGGTGTCCTCGGAATCCCTGGCGTTTTATAGGTGAGCCATTGTGCCGTCAAAGGCACAGACAGTAAGGCCGTTGTCACAATTAGTTCAGCCTTCATCCACAGCCTCCCGCACCGAGATCATATTACAGTAGGAGGCCGAAGGCCATAAGCATTCACCGCGTGTTGCGACTGGCGGTTTATGGCATCGTTAACCCTTGGTCGTGCACTTCATGTAGCGGGCTCCAATGGCCCGCGGCCGTTCAATCCGGCGCGGTCGCGCCACTCGCTATCGAGTTCGATGGCGGACGGGGGATCCGGTACCATCCGGATCGGCTTGCGCTCGGCAAGGAGCCGCGCGACATCTTCCGACCGGATTGCACCTTCCGCACAGCACCCGATGTTTTCCAGACCCGCAACTCGCCGACTCCGAGACACGGGTTTTTGGGGATGGGCGTCGCGGCATTGGCTCGCTCCTCGTCGGGAATCGCCAACAACCCGTTGAGCTCGCCCGCGTCGAAGCCAGTCAGGCTGAGAGCGAAGTCCGCAGCGTTGAGTTCTTCCAGCTCCAGAGAGAGTAGATCTTCGTCCCAATCCGCCCAGGTGACTGAGCGTCACCATTCAGCGGAGAGCTTTAACTTCCTGCGGGGTCCACTCAACAGGTTTATCGCAGGCGCGATGCAGGTGGCGCCTGGAAGCCGGCCGTCGTCGAGCGCCATGGGTGCGCCCTAATCCTTGTCGTGCACGCATACAAAATAGCAGAAATGGGGCCTCAGAGCACCTTTAGGGGCCGGGCCGTCTGGTATATGAGCAACTCGCTGCCGCCCGTTGTGCGGACTCCGCGGTGTCGATGTTGTCCTTTCCAGGCAATCGGGGATACCATCCACGTTCCGCGCTAGTGCCACTTGGCGGCTTGGCATTTCTGTCGCGCGCCGTGACGCGATCCAACTCGGCTGCGATAGAAATAAAGGCTCGGAGGGCGGTTACTTCGCGATCCGCCGCAGGCAGGGCTGGGTGAGATCGACAAGCGATGATTACCTGCTACGGACAGTTCCGCTTCCTTAAGCGTCAGGTCCGAGGATTGCCCGACGGCGGATCGCGAGATCAAACCGGCTGCAAGTGAAAGAATTCTTTGCGTGAAGTCATGTCAGCAATGACATTGCTATAGAGTTGACGTACCCCGTAGTTCGTCGTCAGAATCCCCGCAACAGCCTCGCCGGCCACGTTACGATTGCCCACACGAGAACCAATGCGCCACCCACTGCGATGCCCATCACGCGGAACGGCAGAAGCACGAGCCAGACGAACGGATAGACCACCAAGGCCAGCAGTGCCAGCGGCCAGCAGAGGGCCAGCAAGACGCACCACAGCAGGAATTTGACCATTTCCGGTTCCTCGCTCTGTAGTGGATACGAACGAGGGCAGCCAAATGTTCGAGTCTGCTAGGATAAAAATTCTTGTCGAATGTTGCGTTTTGAGACCGCAGGGGAGTCCCACGGAGAGTGCCTCGTGGCGACACTCACCGGACTCCCGGCAGGTGTACCCGTTTCGGTGGAGGCGATCAACCGCGAGTTGTGGCGGCGGCAGCAAGGCTACGGTCGGGGCGGGCGAATGAAAATCGAAACCGACCGCGCCGAAATCGTCGCCGGCGTGCGCCACTCCCACACCATCGGCTCTCCCGTCGCCATTGTGATTCGCAACCAGGACTGGCAGAATTGGACGCAGGCGCTGCCGGTCGAAGACGTCGACGGCGCCGAGGACAAGCGCAAACCGGTCACCCGGCCCCGCCCGGGGCACGCCGACCTCGCCGGCTCCATCAAATACAACTTCCACGACGCGCGCTACATTTTGGAGCGGGCGAGCGCGCGCGAAACCGCTGCGCGCGTTGCGGTTGGCGGCCTGGCCAAGGCGCTGCTGGGCGAGTTCGGCATCCAAGTGCTTAGCCACGTGGTGGCCGTGGGGAGCGCGCGGCTGACGCGCGTGGTCGAGTGGGAGGAAATCGTCTTACTGAGCCGAAAAGATGAGGTCTTACTGGGCTGCGTCGACGCGGAAGCGGAAGCCCGCATGAAAGATGCGGTCGATGAGGCCTACAGAACCGGCGATACCGTGGGCGGAGTCTTTGAGGTGGTCGCCCACGGAGTGCCGGCAGGGCTCGGCTCGCACGTCACCTGGGACTCGCGTCTGGACGGCCGTCTGGCGCAGGCAATCGTTTCGATGCAGGCGGTGAAGGGAGTCGAAGTCGGGTTTGCCGCCGAAGGCGCGGCCAGTCGCGGCTCTAAGGTACAAGATACGATTCACTACGACCGCGCGGCCCGCCGCTTCACCCGCGGCTCCAACCGCGCCGGCGGCCTCGAGGGCGGCATCACCAACGGACAGGACGTGGTGGTGCGCGGCTTCCTCAAGCCCATCTCGACACTGCGGCGTCCGCTCGAGTCGGTCGATCTGGAGACGCGCGAACCGGCTCTGGCTGCATACGAGCGCAGTGACGTAGCGGTCGTGCCGGCCGCAGGTGTAATCGGGGAAGCCATGGTAGCGATCGTTCTCGCCCAGGCGTTTCTGGAAAAATTCGGCGGCGATTCGCTGGCCGAAACCCGCCGCAACTATGACGGGTACGTGGCCCAGGTGAAGAATTTCTGAAGATATGATTTATCCGATCGTCAAGTTCGGTGATCCGGTGCTGGAGCGCGAGGCCGAAGACGTCCACGATTTCGATACCCCGGAACTCGACCAGTTCATCGAAGACATGTTCGATTCCATGTACGCCGCCAAGGGAGTGGGACTTGCGGCGCCGCAGATTGGGTTCTCGCGCAAGATCGCGGTGATCGACTGTTCCAACGGCGAGAATCCGGACGAAAAGCTGGTTCTGATCAATCCCAAGGTGGTCAAAACCGAGGGCAAACAGGTGGGCGAAGAAGGCTGCTTGAGTATCCCGAAATTTCGCGAGCAGGTGCGCCGGGCCAAGCGAGTCACCGTTCGCGCGCGCAACGCCAAGGGCGAGGAATACGAAATGATTGGCGAGGACCTGCTGGCGCGCGCCTTTCAGCACGAGACCGACCATCTCTACGGACGGCTTTACATTACTCACATCAGCGCTCTTAAGCGGGATTTGATGAAGCGGAAGATCCGGAAATTGCAGCACGCTGGGCAATGGGACTGAGGCACGCATGCGCCTCGTCTTTCTCGGCACGCCGGCCTTTGCCGTGCCGACGCTCGAGCGGATCGTCGAAGCCGGGCATCAAGTGGTATCCGTCGTCACGCAACCCGACCGGCCCCGCGGGCGCGGCCAGCATCTTGCCATGCCGCCCGTCAAAGCAGCTGCACTACGTTTTGGGCTCCACGTGTACCAGCCGGAACGCGTTCGCCGTCCCGAGGTGGTGGACGCCCTACGAGCGCTCTCACCCGAGCTGATGGTGGTGGTCGGCTACGGTCAAATCATCCCGCAAACGGTGATCGACCTCGCGCCCCTCGGCATCATTAATGTGCACGCCTCGCTGCTGCCGAAATATCGGGGCGCGGGCCCGATTCAATGGGCTATCCTCAACGGAGAAACACGTACCGGCGTCACCACCATGCGGATCGACGCTGGGCTCGACACCGGAGACATGCTGCTGAAGGCGGAGACCGAGATCGACCCTGACGAAAATGCAGTGGAGTTGAGCCAGCGGCTGGCCGTGATGGGAGCCGACCTGCTGGTGAAGACGCTGGACGGGCTGGCCCGAGGAACGATCACGCTCCAACGCCAAAACCCAGACGAGGCCACGCATGCTCCGCTGCTGAGGAAAGAAGACGGCATCCTCGAATGGAGCCAGCCAGCTCGCGCCATCCACAACCGGGTACGGGGATTACAGCCATGGCCGGGCGCATTGACCATTTTCCGGGGGCAGACGCTGCACATCTGGCGGTCGCATCCGCGGTCGGAGCGGGGGCCGTCGCCCGGCCGGTTTCTCAGTCTCAAGCCGCCGGTGGTCGCCTGCGGCGCGGGTTCGCTGGAGCTGGTCGAAGTGCAACTGGAAGGGCGCAAACGCATTCCGGCCGCCGATTTCGCCAACGGCCAGCGTCTGACGGACAATGACAGTTTAGGAGCATCATCCCCTTGAGGCTTCCCCACGGCTATTCATACGCCGCCACGTATGCGGGCATCCGTCAGGACGAAAAAGACGATCTAGCATTGATTGCAAGCGGCCTGCCGGCATCCGCTGCCGCCGTGTTCACGCAGAACCGCGTACAGGCGGCGCCGGTCAAGCTCAGTCGGCGCCACTTGAAACGTTCCGGCGGTATGGCCGGTGCCATTCTGATCAACGCCGGCAATGCGAATTGCGCGACCCGCACGGGCGAGGCGGTCGCGGTGTCCACCTGCAAATCCCTGGCCCGATTCCTGTTGCTTCCGATTACCTTCGTGCTGCCGGCTTCGACCGGCGTCATCGGAGTCGAACTCGATGCCCAAAAGATCATCGACGCACTGCCGCGTTTGGTCGCTGGGCTTCACGCCCGCCGCTTCGACGACGTGGCCTGCGCCATCATGACCACGGACCTGGTCCCCAAAACCGCGAGCGCCGAAGTGAAACTCCGGCGCGGTGCCGTGCGTATCGCGGGCCTGACCAAAGGCTCGGGCATGATCCACCCACAGATGGCGACCACGCTCGGATTCGTCCTAACCGACGCGGTCATCTCCCCTACCCTGCTGCGCGCTATGCTGCACCGCGCGGTGGAGCGCAGCTACAACTGTCTGTCGGTGGACGGGGACACTTCGACGAACGACACGGTTGTGCTGCTCGCCAACGGAGCTTCCGGGGTAAAGCCGGATCGGACGGAGCTCATGAAGGTCGAGGAGAGCGTGACACGCGTCATGGAATCCCTGGCCCAAGCCATTGCGCGCGACGGCGAGGGCGCTAAGAAGTTGGTGACCATCGACGTTTCCGGCGCCTCCAGCGGAGAGGCGGCGGTCCTGCTCGCGCGGGCGATCGCCAACTCGCCGCTAGTTAAGACAGCGATCGCCGGGTCGGATCCGAATTGGGGACGCATTCTCTCAGCCGCCGGCAATGCGGGAGTGGTCTTCGACCCGGCCAAGGCCGATGTCCTCATGCAGGGGGTTCCGGTGTGCCGCGGAGGCCTCGCCGCGTCCTTTTCCGAAGAGGAGTTAAAGAAGAAGCTCGACCGGCCCGAGTGTGCGATTCGCCTGGTCATCCGCGGCAAAGGCAAGGGTAGCGCGCGCTTCTGGACCTGTGATCTGACCGAAGGATACATCCGTATCAACGCCAGCTACCGGACTTGACCATGACCCGTCGCGCTTTGGTCGTTGCTTTCGCTCTGTCCCCGCTGCGAGCCGATGACGCCCAGCAGATCTGGGATCTGTTCACCCAACTGGCTGCCGCTTTGAGCGAGGGCAACGCGGACACTTTCCTGCGGCCTTTCGATCGCACAATGCCTGGCTATGAAGGACTCCGCACGGAAATTGCCGCGCTCCTTGCCCAAAGCCAGGTGAAATCATCCATCGAATTGCTGAGCGAGGAAGGAGACGATCAGGCGCGCGCCGTCGAATTGGACTGGTTTCTGGAAATCGTCGGGCAACAGGATTCGCCGACTGTCACGCGACGCCGCGAACGCATCCAGTGCCGGGTTGTAAAGCAGAGAAAGAAGTGGCGTATTACCGCGCTCGGGCCGATATCGTTCTTCGCTCCGCCGAAGCCTTAAGCTTAAGGGCTCGCATCCGGTAGGGTCTGAGCGATCGCGAGGGCGGCCCAACTTGCTCCGGCTGCCGAAATCCACTGATTGTTGCCGAATGGATAGCCGCTCTCAAAATAAGGCTGCGTCGGGAACGACCGCGTCTTCACCAGCCAGGCCCCGTCCTGATACTGGTTCCGGAGTAGGAACTGAATGCCTTTTCTGTAGGCCTCATTCGTAGTCGTTACACCGGCAGTGTGGAGTGCGTACAAGGACTGCCCGGTGGCATAGGCATCGGGTTCGAAGTCATCGCGCTGAGGCCAGCCGCCGCCTGTCTGCTGCTGGTCGAGCACTTGCCGGAGTGCCCGGTCTACGTCCGCCCTGGCAGCGCGCGTCCACACCAGCGCCATCAGCCGCATGGCGCGATCCTCTGCGGAACGCGCATCCACCGCCAGCAGCCAGCGTTTCGCCCGGCTGAGATATTCTGCCACCTCCCGCTCGCGCGCCTTCATACGATAGAGCGTCAGCGCCCGTACCCCCATTGCGGTTGCTGTGACCAAGCTGTCTTCCATCGGCGGGCGGGAGACGCCGTTCGGGGTCCAACTCCCATCGGGCAACTGTACGTGGGCCGCAATGTGCGCGAGGGCGGCTGTGACTTTGTCGAAGGGGTGCTGCTCCGCGGCAAGCGCCATCATGACGTATCCAATCGTGATGATGTTTCCAGCGGGTTGGTCCCCCTGCATCGCTTGTTCCGCGGCCACCTGGTAAGTAGCGCCGATCTGTCTCAGGTTCGTTTGTTCCAGATCTTCATGGATCGCGATCCCCTTTTGCCGCGCCATTGCCGCAGCCACGGCGACCAGTGCCTGGCTGTGACAGCTGATGCAGGCGCGTTTTTCGTAGACAACGGGCGCCGCTGGCAGGAGCAGATTCACCGCCCGGCCAACCGAAACGCGAGGATCCGCAATGCCTCCCGGTTGCGGCGCCGGGTACGTATTCTGCCGCGGCCCGTGGCCTCTTGTGGCGCCATACCGTTCGAGTGTTTCGATTTTGTTCCGGTCGGCGCGGTACCACGCCCAGTCGAGCGCCCGTTCGCCATCGAGATCCTCCGCGTTCGGGTCCGCGCCCCTCTCAAGCAGCAGCTGGAGCATAGCTGCCTCAGCTTGCTCCGAAGCCGCAGCTGTGATTAATGCTGTGCGCCGGTACGGCCCGGCGCGGGCGTTGACATCGGCCCCTTGTTCGATCCACCTCTTGATGAGCTGGGGATCCTGCCAGTGCGCTGCCATTGCCAGAGCGTCCTTTTCCACCTTGGCGCCCTTCGACATGAGATACTCTAGTGTCGGCCGATAATGGCGGGCATAGCGTACGTTGGTTCCGTACCCTGGCTCGTTGGGATCGCAGCCGTGGTCCACCAGGAAACGCACCACTTCCACATCCGCAGTCGAGGTTGCCCTGCCGAGAGCGTGGATTCCGCTTCGGTCCTTTGCATGCAGATCGGCATCGTGCTCCACGAGCAGCTGCAAGACTGGTATTGATCCGGGATAGCTCGCCGCGATCAGCAGCGGCGTGCGCTCGAGGTTTGTGGACCGCGCATTAACGTCGGCGCCGGATGCGATGAGTAACCTGGCTTTCGCGAGGTCGGGCATGGCCCACATCAACGCCGTAGCTCCGGCGGCGTCTCGAGCGTTGGGATCCGCTCCGTGGTCGAGCAGCAATTTGACGGAGTCTGCACCAGCGTACAGGACCGCCGCCATCAGAGCTGGGGTCCCCTCCGCGTCCCGGATGTTCGCACGGATGCCCCGGTTCAGCAGGCCCCGGAGTGTGGTCGGATCGTCCTGCTGGATGGCTCGGAACAAGGATTCAGGAGGTTCTGCAAAGAGCGGTCCTACTAGGGCGCAGACCAGCGCCAATCCCTTAGCGCTTCGGGCCGGCATGCCGCTCAGTATATACCACTATCTGACGAGGGCCCCCGCCCTTAAGGCTCGCGGCGTCGCGCGCGGATCACCGTGCCGCCGCGGCGCCGGTCAACAGACTCTCTAGTGCGCGTAGATTTTGCATCTGTCCCATCACGATCAGGAAGTCGCCGCCATACACCGCCGTATCCGCCGGCGGATTGAATAGCATCCGCCCGTCGTTGGCGCGGATGGCCATCACAATCACCCCCCATTCCCGGCTCAACTGCATGTCCTTGATCGTCTTCGAAACCACCTTGCTGGTCTCGGAGACTCGAACCTGCTCGATGGAAACGTCCATGCCGACGTCCTTCGTGGTGAGATCCAAAAACTGCACCACGTGCGGGCGCAAAAGAGACTGCGCCAGCCGGTGCCCGGTAATGGAGTAGGGCGCAAAGACCGCGTCCGCTCCGGCACGCCGCATTTTTTCCTCAGCGCCTTCTTCGGCCGCTCGGGCCGCCACGTATATTTTTGGGTTGAGCCCTTTGGCCGAGAGCAGAACGAAGAGGTTATCGGCGTCCGTGGCGAGCGCCGCCACTAGCCCGCGGGCGCGCTCGATGCCGAGGTGCCGTAGGGTCTCGTCGCGCGTTGAGTCGCCCGCCACTGCAAGCATGCCCGCAGCCATTGCCCGCTCAGATCGCTCCGGGTTCGAATCCACCACCACAAAGGGGACGCCCGCGTGTTGGAGTTCGGCGGCGGCGCCTCGCCCGACTCGCCCGTAGCCGCACACAATATAGTGGTCCTTCAACTTGTCAATCATGTGTTTGCTCCGCCGTTTTCCAATGGCGTCTCCAGTTTCCAGTTCAATGATCGTCTGTGTCATGGCTCCGATCGCGATGAACAGAGTGGTTACGCCAAAGACGATGAGAAAGGAGTTAAAGACACGCCCCGCGTGGTTGAGCGGATGAATTTCGGCATACCCCACCGTGGTCATGGTAGTGAGCGCCATATAGAACGCATCAAAGGGAGGGTAGCCGGCGATCCATGTGAAGCCCACGGTGCCGATCGCCAACGTCGCCACGATAGCGGAAAACAGAAAGAGAGAGCGGCGTACCAATCGGCTCATCGGACCAGTCCGAACCAAGTATAACGGGGATTCCCCCCAGCCCCAAAGCTTCTGCAAACATCTGGTATACGAGGGTATCCGTCACTCCCGTTTTTCTTTGGGCCGGTAGCTAAGATGGTAGAGCATGGGTCCTTTCACAGTGATACCGAACCTACTTACACGGAAAACTCAACTGAGAATTTAACTTAGGCACACGTCGTAACACGCACCGTACTACGACTTTTGAGGTCCTAGACGGTGCTACACCCCCCTGCCCCGTCACTCCCTACCACCTTCGCTTCCTTGACCCGACGGCCGCCACCGTGGCCTTGATCAAAATCGGAGGCCACATCTGGGGCATGTGTCTCGGCCCGAAGTGCTCCCGTGCCTAACCGGCATCATATGCCACGCGACACTCGATGCAACCTCAAACCGCAGCTCGGTTCAGCTATACTCCACCGAGGAGCTGGCGTATCCTTTTCCGGAAGCGCCTTTTGAGCCACTTCCATTTCGCCCACCACTCAAGTCGTCTCCAAAGATGACTGGCTTCCATCATCAATTTGGTAAGGCGGCCATAAGACGACGTCACCCAAATAAGGATCCCGGTTACACCCACACCAAGGATGGCCTGCACCGCCCCAGCATTCGTGTTCAACCGGTTCAGCATGTTATGCCAAACTCAATTCGGATATTCCCTCAACTCTTGAGACCTGTAGTTGTCGAGTTGCTGATTTGACGCCCCATTCAACTTCATGATGCTATAGACCGCTCCATCAGCCATGGGTAGGGGGAGATTGACCGCATCGCTGTAGAAGCCGTCAATTTCGCGGATCAGATCCCTAGTGGAAGGTGCAAACCACTTGTCCATGCTGGTGACAGGAGTCGGGCAAACAGGAAGGATACCAGCTATGAGCGTCGTTGTCCCTGCCTCAGCTCCATACCTAATCCCCATCAGAAACATTGCCTTCTCGTTATACGATATCGCTCGCCAGAACACGCCGTTTGGTGCGTCATTAGTGAAATTTGGGTCTTGCCCTCTAGCGTCCCCCCCGAAGCCGCTATTCCTACGTACAGAGATGATTGTGTAGGTTTCCCGATACCATTCCTTATGCTTTGTTGTGTCAGGAACCCAGTGCTTTGCCTTATCAGCCAGAACAACCCCGCCGAATTCATCAGTCTTCGGCGGTACGTTCTTTTGAATTTCCAAAATTCGTTCCCCTTCGTCCAAAGCCATCTCTGTAACCCAACCATCGGCATCTGGCATCCTTGATAAAAACTCGTACAGCGAATCGGCTCCTTCCGTAACTTCAACGGGCCCAAACTCAGACGCGGACGTGACGATCTTCCCTACATAACGAGAAATCAATTCCCCGCAGGGACGTTGCTGCTGCCAAAGAGTTTGAGGAACGTGGGGGTCGTGGTTGAACATCAGGTACGATGCTTTGCATCGTACCTTGTAAATGTTAGAGTGATTCCGGATGGTTGCCATTGGCGGGTCCCATGACTCGACAAACCATTCATCGTTTGACAGCGTGCGAGACAACACGGCCTTTCTATCGTGCTTGCAGCCCACAAGCAAGAGGGTGAACGAGAGTATCAGTGGTCGCATCACAATCCTCCTTTGCCCTCCAGGGTATTGTACCCGTCTGTGGCTGTAGGGCGTTAGCCCGAAGGCAAGGTTTACTGCGATCATTGTTGCTTTGCTATACTAGTCCGCCATCAAGAAGCTGACAGAGGCATCACCACTGCGACCACCTCTGTGGCAGTCGTTCTAGGTGTGGGTTAGTCTTCGTGCCCTGGGTCTTGGTGCTCTGGGTCTTCGTGCTCTAGGTCTTGATGCTTGCGGAATCGGATTTAGTGTAGACTCGATGACGGGCGCGAGCACTGACGCCTGAGCGCCGCCCCGTTTCTCATCCCCGCTCATCAGTAGGGTCGAGGACTGGCGCCGCTGCTCCGTAGGTCCGGCCTATCCGTTAGCTCTCCGTTTCCGTTGAGAGTGCCTCACTATCCGGACCGTGAGCTGGTTTCCGGCCCCC
>JAGWQP010000471.1 GCA_028876805.1 Acidobacteriota bacterium
CCCATTGGCAGTCTCGAAGGCACGGCGCAATCCGTCCGGGTCGGCAGGCGAGAGCTTGACTGTGACGGCGAGTCGCGTAATCGAAGTATAGAACAAGACCAACTTAAAGACCGGGAATTGAGATCATGAAAAAGGAGCAGGTTCGCGCACGGATCGAGGAAATCGGCATCATTCCCGCGATTCGCGTGTCGTCTCCCCAAGACGCCATGTTTGCCGCCGAAACCGTGTGCCGAAGCGGCATCCCGATTGTAGAAGTCACCATGACGATACCGGGCGCGATCGAAGTGATAACCGAATTGGCGCAGAACAACCCCACCGTGATTGCCGGGGCGGGCACCGTTTTCGATCTGGAAACCGCGCGCCGCTGTCTGGATTCCGGAGCACAGTTTCTCACCAGCACGGGGCTCGATCTCGACATCGTCGCATTCGCGGTGAAGCACGACATCGTGGTTCTCCCCGGTGCGCTTACTCCCACAGAGGTGATGGCGGCATGGAAAGCCCGCCCGGACTTCGTGAAGATTTTTCCGTGCTCTCAGGTGGGTGGCCCCAGCTACATTCGGGCTTTGAAAGGGCCGTTTCCGCACATCCCCCTCATCGCGGCAGGCGGCGTGAATCAACAGACCGTTGCCGACTTTATTCTGGCAGGAGCGGTCGCCGTGGGCATCGGCGGCGAACTGATTCCGCATGAGGCAATCCACCTACGCCAGGAGCACTGGATCGGCGAACTAGCGCGCCGCTTCGCCGCCATGGTGAAGGATGCCCGCATTCAGAGGCAGTCGAGATCGTAGCCCGACCGCCGCCGCTGTCCGATGATTCCGGAGCTATAATTCTCGACAGGAGGAGGTATGAGACTGGATATCCCGGAGGTGCTGATCGCGTTGCTCCTGTTCGCCGGCTTGGTGTGGGCCGTCTACAACTGGACGCATCCCATGAGGGGCCCACGTCATTGAAATTACGTCTCCTCTATAATGTGGCCGTCGGCATGTAGCCGCAGCTTCCTTCCCCGCCAGTAGACTGTAGATCCGAAGCAGCCTCCCACCCAAACCGCGAATCCGAACAGATCGCGCAGCGGCATGAGCCAGAACCAACGCCATACCGAACGATCCTTGAGAATGATGCCGCCCACCATCAAGCCGGCCGCCAAACGCGCAGCCAGTGCCACGGTGCCCCAAGCCCACTCGCCAGCCAGGAAGGCCGCCAAGGCCCAGAATGTGGCTTGGGTGACCACCGAGCCGTAGTAGCCCGCCGGGCGCGAGACCCGGATGGTGCGCGACCAGCGCAGTTGGTGTCTCCACATCGCGGCCCATGACAGATCGCCGGGGCCGGTTTCGACAACCGCGGAAGCGAACTCCACGCGGTACCCTCGGGCCACGACTTGGCGGCCGAGTTGGTAATCGTCGGCCAGAAAATCAGCGATCGCTTCGAAACCGCCGATCTGGCGTAAAGTCTCGGCACGGAGCGCCATCGTGGAACCCAACGCAAAATCCACCACACCTAGCGAGCGTGCTACCATCACACTCGGGGCAAACTCGGTCGCAACGCCAAGAGCCTCGACGCGGGAAGCCAGCGTGCGCGCGTGAGCGCGATATAGGCAAGTCACCAGGCCGGTTCTGGCGTTTTCAAAGGGCGCCACGACCGCGCGAAGGTAGCCGGGACCAGCCAGGATATCATCGTCACTGACCACCAGCAGGCCATAGCGCGCCTGTTTGGCAAGTTCCGCGAGCACCGCCGCCTTGACATTGGGCGCATCCGGCTTCGCCAGGATCACTCGGAGAGCGCGATCGGGAAACTCCTGTTTCAGCCGCTCCACATCGGCCAGGCCTGGATCGTTCGCATCCGAGAAGCCGCACAGAATCTCGAACTCGGGATAATCCTGATTCGCATGCGAGCGAATGGCTTCATACAGACGCGTATCGGTTCCGTGCATGGGCTTCAGAAGCGACAGCGGCGGCAAGAGGCGAGGCGCGCTTTCGCGCCGGCGCCAGCCGAGCGCCGCTACGAGCGCCAGCAGGTAATACGCGGCCCCCGCCAGCGCCGGCGTGGCCGCCCAGCTCACAACGAAACCAGCGCTACGCCGCACACCACCAGCATGGCGCCCGCCCACCGCAGGCCATTCACCCGCTCGTCGAGAACGTACTTGGCGAGCACGGTCTCGAACGCGTAGGTGGCCGCTGAGGCCGGAACGGCGAAGCTGAGCTCGGAGACCGTCAGGAGTCCCAGGTAAGCGAAGAAGGAAACTGCCATGGCTGCCACCGACGCCACCACCCAACCGTTGCGCGCTAATCGCAATAGCGCGCGGCCAATCGCGCCCGGCCGGAAGTCGCGGATCTCGCCGTGTCTGCGCATGCCCGTCGCCTGCAGAACTTCGCCGACGGTCGTGGCGGCGACCATGATTCCCAGCAGCACCCACTTCATCATCCGACCCCCGCTTGGCCTGTCTTCGGCCGCGCCGTCCGGGGTGCGGTACCCACGCTAACCAAGGCCACTCCCAACATGATCAGCGCGATTCCTGCCCAACGCTGGGCGGTGATCTGCTCGTGAAGCAGCACTCTTCCTGTGATCGCTACCAGCACATATCCAATCGCGGTTACCGGTAGAACGTAGCTCAAGTCGGCCCAGCTGAGTAAGGCCATACGGGATCCGAGCCAGAGGATCAGCAACAGCACTCCCAATGCCACTACTGGCCGGAACAGGACAGCGACGTAATCGATCGCCCTGGGCAGTTCTCTAGGCATCCCCCACTTGAGCAAGAAATTTCCGAAGACGTTCGACAAGACGACAACGACCACACAGATCCAGGTCTTCCACCGCAGCCGCGCCCTTTCCTTGTGCGCGCGGCCGGCCTCTTCGACAGTTGCGGTCACGGTCAATCGCCGGAAACCGCGGCCGGCGCGGACTGGCGGGCGTTTTTGGCGGCCGCGACAAACTTCTTCCGTTTGGAGCGCAAGGCCAGGTACTCGCGAGCCTCTTTGTATAACCGTTTCCGATCTTGATGGTCGAACATGGCTTTCTTGACAATCCGCCACGCCACGCGCGGCCGGAAGAAATACTCGCCATAGAAGCGCTCCACCCACTCCACCAGGTCCGCGTGGTCCAGTCCCGGGTACGAGAAGTTGGGAAGCTGGTGACCGGACTCATCAGACATGGTCCCGTTGATCGTGATCAGGCCGCTGTTCTTAAGGTAATCGTACAGTTCCGTTCCGGGGTAGGGAGCGGCGATGGAAACCTGAATGGTTTCGGTGTCCAGCCGCTTAGCGAAGTCGATGGTCCTTCGGATGGTCTCCTGCGATTCTCCCGGCAGCCCGATGATAAAGTCGCCGTGGATCACCAGTCCCAACTTCTTGCAGTTCGCCGTGAAGCGCTCGGCCATGTCCACGGTCGCGCCTTTTTTGATGTTCTTGAGGATCTGCGGGTCGCCGGATTCGTATCCCACGATGAGCAGGCGGCATCCGGCTTCCTTCATCGCCTTCAACGTCTCGTAGTCGGTAGTCACGCGCGAGGTGCAGGACCAGGTGAACTTCAGCGGCTTGAGCTTCCGGCACAGTTCGATGGTACGCTCCTTGCGGTAGTTGAAGGTGTCGTCGTCAAAGAAGATTTCTTTGATGTCGGGGAACTGTTCGAGCGCGTAGCGGGCCTCCGCGGCCACGTCATCGGTCGATCGCAGCCGCCAACGGTGTCCCGAGTGCGTCTGCGGCCATAGGCAGAACGTGCACAGCGCCGGACAACCCCGTGTGGTGTAAAACGAGAGGTACGGGTAGAGCAGGAACGGCACGTTGTACCGCGTGATGTCGAGATCACGTTTGTAAACTTTCGTGACCCACGGCAGTTCGTCCAGGTTCTCGATGGCCGGCGATTCCGGATTGTTGACCACCTGCCCGTTCTTGCGGTAGCTGACGCCGGGCAGTTCCTCGAGCGGCTTGCCCCTCGCAAAGTCGACGATCTGGTAGTCGAATTCGCGCCGCACCACGAAGTCGATGGCCTTCCCCTGATGTAGCGTCTTCTCGGGCTCGGTGGTCACGGGCGGCCCGACGAACACCACGCGGAGCTTGGGGTTGGCGTCTTTCATCTTCTCTGCGATCTTGAGGTCTACCCCAAGGCCTGGCGTTGAGGTGTAAAGGACCACGAGCTCGAAGTCTCGGGCCATCTCCACGGTCTCGTCGATCGAGATCCTGTGCGGCGGCGCGTCGACCACGCGGCTGTCCGCCAGCATCCCGGCCGGATAGCACAGCCACACCGGGTACCAGTACGACTCAATCTCGCGGGAAGCCGGCCAGCGGGATCCGGCGCCGCCATCGAAACCTTCAAAAGACGGAGGATTCAGAAACAGTGTTCGCATTGGCTCTCTCAGGTCGGAAGCGGCGCCCGTCGGGCGCCGGTCGCGCTATTCGCCGCCACTCGCGGTTACGATGGTCGGCTGCGGAGCATCCACTGAAAAATTGCTGAAAGCGATCGTCAACTCCGCCTTCCCCACCAGGCGGGTGTCAACTACCGTTTGCACCTGGCGTGGCACCGAAATTCCGTCTCGAATCTCATAGCTTCGGCTAAACGCCACGCGCTTCAGAAAAATCGACGGGCTCTTGACGAGGTAACCGGTCTCCTGCACCCGCAGATAAGTCGCCGCGTCGATCCAGAGTTCTCCCTTGAACAGCCCGACTCGCTTGTTCTTGGGCGTTACCTGAAAAACGTAGGTTTCGCGGTCTTCGAATGCGCGATTGCCCTTGTACTTGAATTTGTAATTCGATGGCGTCACCGCTAGCGAGGGAGCCTGGTTCTTCTGGGCCTCCACCTCCGCGGTGAGGTATCGGGCGATCACCTGACTCTTGATGGTGCCGTCCCCTTCGAAAAACAGGTGTTCGTAAGTAATCCGGCCCAACGCCGAGATGTGGCGCAGCGCATGCAGACGCCCCTGCTTTTTCAGCTTGGGAAGCGAGGCTTCAATCTCCACATCCATGGACACATTCCGCAGCGATTGTTCCTGATCGTACGTCGCCGCACAGTAATTTTCCACAATCGTCTCCGGTGGCGTCACCAGAGGTCCGGCTAGGGCGGTGCCGCCGAGAACCAAGAAGAATGCAAGAAGACAGACCTTCAACGAATGATCCTCGTTTCCGAGATTGGGCCCGAGATCATTGAGTTTAGCAGGATCGCTCTGTGCTCGGCAATCCGATTTCGGAAGCATTCTTGGAGAATTGATCAGGGGATTACCCGATTTCGGAATCTGATTTCGGCAGTGGAAAACTCCGCAAAATTCGACCACGCTGCGGGCCCGGGCGCGGTGATACGCTTGGGGCATGGCCCGCTATCAGATCGAACACGGCCGGCGCACGCGCGGTTCTCCCGCTACCCTCATCGGTTTGCTGGTGCTGTTGGTGCTCCTATGGATCGGCGCGCGGTCGCTCGCTTCCTACGCGATTGAAATCCGGTGGTGGAAGGAGGTCGGCCAGTTCAATACCTGGCTGAGCATGCTGACCTACAGTTTGGCCCCCGTGGGTGCGGCCACGCTGCTGGCGTTCGCCGTGCTGTGGATGGCCCACGCGCGAGCGCTCAAGTTCGCGGGTACGGGGTTGGGCGAACATCGAACCTACGCGCGCGCCTCGGCCTTGGTGTTATTGTTGGTCGGATACTTGATCGCCGCCGCTTCGGTGGACACTTGGACCGTCGTGCGCTTTGCGGGCTCGCGCGGCTTGCCCCCGGCCGCCACCGTATGGCACGACGCCGTGTTCGCCAAGCCGCTCTCGTTTTACCTGTTCGACCTGCCCTTTTATACTCTGGTGCGCAGCTACGTGCTCGCGCTGGCCATCCTTTGCATTTTGCTCTACTGGATCGCGGCGCGCGGTTGGCAGCTGCGTCACCGCATCGCCGATTTTCGGGACGCTTCCGAATTCGAACCTTCGCTGCTCCGCCTCGAAGGTGGCCTGGAATCGAAATTCCTGCGCGGTGCGGCCGTGGTTCTGTTGCTGGCGGTGGCGCTGCGTTACTTTCTGGGCCGCTACCAGATGGTTTACAACGAGCACGGGACCTTCCTGGTGGGAGTCGATTATGTTGACCAGAACATCGGTCTGCCTCTGCAATGGCTGGTGATTGCCGCCTGCGTGGCCGCCGCGGCCTTTGTGTGGTTGGGGCGCTGGCTGTGGGCCGCCTCGATGGCCCTGGCGCTGGTAGTCGCGTTTCTGGTGCCGCGCGCGGTTGCGGCGCTCTATGTGGGCCCCAATGAGATCTCGCTCGAGCAGCCTTACATCCAGACCCATATTCACGCCACGCGCAGCGCCTACGGCCTCGAGCAGCACGTGCGCGAGACTGAATTCAAGACCCAGGTGGATGCGCCCATAAATGCCGGGCAGCACCAAGCCACACTCGATAACGTCCGGTTATGGGATACCCGCGCCTTCCACGACACCATTACCCAGATTCAGGCGCTGCGCCCCTACTACGTATTTCACGACAGCGACGTCGAGCGCTACACCATCGACGGCCAGTATCGCCAGGTCTTGCTCGCCCCCCGTGAACTGGATGTTCAGCAGTTGCCCGCAGGTGCGCGGAACTTCATCAATTCCGCCTTCATTTACACGCATGGGTATGGCATGGTACTGGCTGAAGTCAGCCAGATCACGCCGGACGGCCTGCCCCAGCTCCTCATTGATAACGCCCCACCCCAGGTGAAGACCAAAAGCCTGAAGCTCGCCCGCCCCGAAATCTATTTCGGCGAACTGACACACGAACCGGTTTTCGTCAACACTTCTCAGGAAGAATTCAACTACCCCTCCGGCAACGACAACGTACGCTCCCGCTACGAGGGAAGCGGCGGCTTCCCCATCTCCTCGATTCTTATGCGGCTGGCTGCCGCCTTCCGCGAAGGCGAGCCCAATATCGTTCTGAGCCACTATTTCACCCCGGGCAGCCGCATGATGATTCATCGCAAAGTCCGGGAACGCTTGCAACAACTGGCCGGTTTTCTCATCTGGGATGAAGACCCGTACCTAGTCATCACAGCGGACGGGCGCCTGGTCTGGATCGTGGACGGCTACACGACTTCCGACGCGCATCCATATTCAAGGGCTCTCGAGTTGGGTGACATGGGCCGCGTCAACTACATTCGTAACGCGGTCAAGGCGACCGTTGACGCGTACGACGGTGAAACGCATTTGTACATCTTCGCCCCGGACGATCCCGTCATCGCGGCCTACCAGCGGCTCTTTGCTGACCTTTTTCGCCCCGCCTCCGCGATGCCCGCAGATCTCCGTGCCCATGCGCGCTATCCGGAGTTGCTGTTTCGAGTCCAGGCCGAAATCTATCGCACCTATCACATGCTCGACCCGCAGTCTTTCTACAACAAGGAAGATCTGTGGGATCTAGCGCGGCACGTCACCAGCCAGAACCAGGGCACCGACATCGTAACCCCTACTTACGTGGTTGCGGCCTTGCCGGGAGAGGATAAGCCAGAGTTTCTGCTTCTCCTGCCTTTCACCCCGCGCAACAAGGACAATCTCATCGGCCTGATGGCGGCGCGCTGCGATGGCGATCATTTAGGCGAAGTTGTGGTGCTGCAGCTGTCCAAACAGGAGCTGATTTTCGGCCCGATGCAGATTGCTGCGCGCATCAACCAGGATCAGAACATTTCCAAGGACCTCTCCTTGTGGAACCAGCAGGGCTCGCAGGTGCTCCGGGGGCAGACGCTGGTGCTGCCGGTGGGGAATACGTTCCTGTATGTGGACCCGATCTATATCCAGGCCACCGAGGCGCGCATGCCCCAGCTGAAGAAGGTCGTGCTAGCGGTCGGCAATCGCCTGATTTACGCCGATACCTACGGCCAGGCGCTCGGCCAGTTGTCGAGCGGCGCCCAGCAGTTGGTGCAACAGGCAACCGCCGAGGCCCCCTCCTTAGCACCCCCGCGCGGTGGCCCGTCCTCGGGACCGGATCCGCGTATCCTGCGCGTCCGCGACCACCTGCGCCGCTACCGCGAACTCGCGGCGCAAGGTCACTGGGCCGAAGCCGGCAAGGAACTGGAAGCCATCGAGGCGGAAGTCAGATAGGGGGGTCGCCCGCGGGAATCTCCCTCTCACGCCTTCCCTTTTTTGGCGGGGATCGCGATTGGGAGGCGCACGATCCAAACGCTGATCAAAAAACGGGTGTCTGCGAGCATTGTATGGCGTTAATGACGCAATCGATGTGGTCTCTCACGGTTCGAGCGGCACGCCAATGGCACGTGCGAACGCGAGCGTTGTGGTGCCCTTGGACGATGCCAACCTCTGGTAGCGCCTGAGAAATACCAGATGTTCGACAGGCGTTGAGAAGTTCGGGGAGCGCGAGCTGCCGTGCAAACCCCTACACCAGTCGCTCAAACCAGGTATCAAAGCGACACCCCAAGGCGCTCGACCATGCGGATAATCACACGAGCGTGAGACTGGCCTGCGCGGCGATGTCCAGCGCCGCGAATTCTCCGCGCTCCAGCTTCGGAAAAGCCGCAGCCGCGATCATGGCTGCATTGTCGGTAGAAAGGGCCGGCGTAGGAAAATGGACCGGGCAGGGCAGTCGGGCGGTGTGCGCTCGAGCGCGGAGGCCCGAGTTCGACGCCACTCCGCCCGAAACGATCAGTGAGCGGGCATCGATTTTTTCGGCAGAAGCGGCCGCTCGCGTCAGCAACTCGGTAATCACCGCGCGCTCGAACGAGGCCAAAAGGTCCAGCGTGGGTAGCGGTGTCACCGCCAGCCACTCTTCCTCGCTTGGCCGGGGGGTGCGGCCGAGCAACTCCCGCCGCGCCGCGATCTCGGCCTCCATCCCGCGCGCTTCCACCCAGCGCAACACCGCCGTCTTGAGCCCGCTGAAACTGAAGTCGAGCGCGTTGCCCTTCATTTTGGCGAAGGTAAAACGCACGGCGCCCGCGTCTCCATAGGGTGCCAGCCGGTCGATGATCGGACCACCGGGATACGCGAAGCCGAGCAGCTTGGCGACTTTATCGAAAGCCTCGCCCGCCGCGTCGTCTCGCGTCTTGCCCAGCAGTCGATACTGGGATGGCTCGGGGACTTCGAACAAATGCGTATGCCCGCCGCTTGCGACGAGCGCCACCGCGGGGAACGCCACCGGTGTTCCGGCCAGGTGCGCGTCCAGGATCGCCGCGTGAATATGGCCTTCCAGGTGATTTACCGCAACGAGCGGCCGCCGCGTGGCGAAGCTCAGTGACTTGGCGTAGGTCAGCCCCACTAGCAACGATCCCACCAGGCCCGGGCCGACGGTTACCGCCACGGCGGAGAGATCCGTCAACCGGGTCCCCGATTGCTCCAAAGCCTCCCGCACCACAGGCACAATCGCGCGCAGGTGCTCGCGCGACGCCAGTTCCGGGACCACGCCGCCATACTTGCCATGTGTGCTCATCTGCGAGGCGACGACGGACGATAAGACCTTGGTTCGGTCTTCGATCACCGCGGCCGCGGTTTCATCGCAGGAAGACTCAATTGCCAGAATACGCACTCCCTCCTAAGGTAGCGCGTTCCAACCTCTTCGAACCGAAGTCGACCAAAGCATTCCAGGAGGTGCCCGTGTCAGTCGCCCTCGGCGCAGCACGCCGAACCGCAACGATCCCGAAGTCTTACGCGCACACCGCCGGGACTCCATCCTGCAGTTCCGGCAAATGGGTACGCGGCCTACGAGCCAGGTAGAGCGAGCGAACCGAGGATGCAAAATCGGTTCAGGCCGACTGTGTGCTCGTGATTCAAGTCGTGCGCCGTGGCCAGCCGCGAGTGCGCACGCTCCTCTCACCCAAGAAGCGTTCGATATTCGCGCCGTGGCTCCGATTCCCGGACCGCGCGATTCAGATAACTACCACAATATAAATGGTTTATGAACAATGGATCAGCGGCGATGAGGGCCCGGTAGTACAATAAAGCGAACTGGAGTTGTGTATCCCATGACCCTGCCAATCGCCGCGATGCTGCTGGGTGTCGCGGCCGCTGCACCGCTCGTGTCCGCGAGCGAACCTTCTCCTGCTCGCCCCAAGGCCGGCAAAGTGGAAATCATGCGTCTGAGCGAGGTCAAGCCCGGTATGAAGGCGACGGCCTGGACCGTGTTTCAAGGGACC
>JAGWQP010000472.1 GCA_028876805.1 Acidobacteriota bacterium
ACGGGCCAGCAGTACGCGCTGCCAAGCCGGGTCTGAGCCGGGCGCGGGTGTTGCCGCAACGGGAGCTTGCACGATCTGCTCGGAGTCCACTCCTCACATCTTAACAGCGGCGCCCACGGAAACTGTGACCAATCGCCCACTGGAGGCGAGGCGAGTGCGATCTGATTCTTGCCAATCTCCTCAGCTGGGGTTGAAACTCGACATAGGAGGGGAGGTCAACAATGTGTGATTATTCACTCATGGCCGTGCCGAACCGTCTGGCACGGGAAGGCGAGGAACTGGTGTCGCATCGGTTCCCCACCGGATCGCTAGGTCTCGCTTCTCCGGCGGACCTGAAACGGGCGTCCGACCCGCCATTGCACCGGCGCAAGAGCTTCCTGCGCTCGGTCATGGAGTTTTTTGATCCACCGCGGGCAGTACCGGTGCCAGCGGTTTGCATTCCACCCGGGGCGCGCCTCGAGTTGCAGGATATCCCGACCCGGATTCAGAAGGAGCTGGGTGTGGAGGCGACCGCAGTCGTGACCTTTACGCAGATTTCCGCGGTCGCAAACAGCTATCGCGACGCCGTGCGTTTCTCAAACGGCCGCGAGATCCGGCTCCAGGAACTGCGCGAGGGGCAGCGGGTACGCGTGCTCGATCTGTCGCTGGCTGAAGAGCTCGATCTCGCGCGGCTTCGAGTGGAACGGCCGGAGTTCGCGCACCGCTTGCGCTGATCGGCCGACTGGAGAGGAGCCGAGTGCTGGGAGCACGCCCGTTGGTGGTGTGCCTTGTTCGGGGCGGCTGCGCTACACTTGGTAAGGCTTGACCGATCTTGAAAAAGGGGAAGCGTCCTCGGCGGCTGAGATTGTCACCTGGGCCGTGAACACCTTCGGAACCTCGTTTGCGATCAGCAACAGTTTTCAGAAGGAGGACATGATCCTGGTCGATCTCGCCTCCCGAGTGGGGGGGCCGTTTCGAGTTTTCACGTTGGACACCGGCCGCCTGCACGAGGAAACTTACCAGATGGTGGAGACGGTCCGCGAGCGGTATGGGATCGCCGTCGAGTTGACCTTTCCGGACCGTGGCGAAGTGGAGCGCATGACGGCGGAGCGCGGCCCGAATCTGTTTTATGGCAGCCTCGAGGCGCGCCAGCTCTGCTGCGCGGTGCGGAAGGTGAGACCCCTCGAACGCAAGCTGGCTGAGTTTCGGGCTTGGGCGACAGGCTTGCGGCGGGAGCAGACCGAGGCTCGCGCGGCCGTCCAAAAAATCGAGGAAATGGACGGCCGCGTCAAGATCAACCCTCTGGCGGATTGGACCCAGGCGCAGGTGGAGGAATACACCCGACATCACCAGGTTCCCGTTCATCCCCTCTATGCACGTGGCTTTCCGAGCATCGGATGCGCACCCTGCACGCGCGCCATCCAGCCGGGCGAAAGCGAGCGCGCCGGCCGCTGGTGGTGGGAACAGGGCGGGCCGCGGGAGTGCGGCATCCACTTCTCACCCGACGGCAGGGTCGGCCGAGGCGAACCCGCGGCCAAGAACACCTAAACGAGTCGTCAGGGGCCGACGCGCTCGGCTGCCGCGCTTGTGGCGGTCGTGGTGTATTCGAATCGCAAGCGCCATTCTTCGGAAGGCTTTGGTGACGAACCTGGCAAAGCTGGTAAGGGGTCGAACGTCCAGTGCCGCGCGGCCTCCAAGGCCTGATCCGCAAAGTACGGGCTTGGTCCGTGAGTTTCCAATTCCGCGCTCGCCACGTGTCCGGATGGATCGACCTGAGTCCGCACGCTGACCCGCACCGTGCCCCGGATCGTTTTCCGTGCCGTAGGGGAGATCTCAGGCAGAATCTTTTCGACCACATGCCGGGTAACCACGAGTGGAACAGGAGCAGCGGGAGGAGGAGGCTGGCCCGTCAGGTTGACGCCAACCAACTTTTCGGCCCGTTCCACCCAGGCCTGGGGCCGCGGCAGATGCTCGAACCAAGAAGCGGGCACAGGCAGGCGCGGAAGTCCCGGTCCGAGCAGAGTCGCTGACAGTCCCAGCAGGAGCGCGATGGCCGGTATGGCGTAGGTCCATCTCGCTGCCCCTGTTTTCGGCATGAGGAGGGTGATGGGCTCGCCAGCGGGGGAGGTCTGCCGAAGCCGGTGTGCAATCTGACCGGCCGTTTCGCGCCGTCGAGGATTGCCCTGCAGACAGCCGTGCGCGATCTCACGAAAGGCGACTGGCAGCGTCGCCGGCAGGAACACTCTCTTGGCTTTCGGTCGCCTCTGAAGGGGTTGCGTTTGGGTCAGGGCTTCCACCAGGGTAACGCCTAACGCCCACACATCTCCGGCCGGAGAACACATGCCAGACACGCTCTCCGGCGGCTCGTACACGCTCGGAGCCTGGAAGCCCCAGCCCGGTTCGCCCGCCGCGTGGATCCAGTCGCTGGCGACTTTCACCTGATTCCCCGTAATGAGGATCTGGGAGGGCTTGAGACGGCCGTGTACCAGGCCGAACTCGTGAAGGTACTGAAGTGTATCGGCCACCGGCTCCAGCATCTCGCGCGCTTCGGCCGGGGTCAGAGAACGCTCACGAAGGGTCTCGGCCAGGTTCTCCTCGCCGTACTCCATCACCACGTAGAGCAGCTTGGTTTCGTGAGCCTGGCAGGTTCCCGCCTCGAACAGACGGATCAGCCCCGGATGAGACAACCCCGAGGCACGCTTCCACCGTGAAAGCAGGATTTCCGAGTTATCGGATTCGGCCCGCACCAACCGGATGGCGGCCCATTCCGAGCCGTCACCGTACCGGGTCAGAAACACTCCGGTGTCATCGCTCCCGCCCAAATGCCGTCGCAGTCTGAATCTTCCGCCGAGGATGCGGCGTTCCCACTGTTTCCAGTCCTCTTTCCGCGGTGTCTCGCGGGTCTCCGAAACTACCGCATGACTGCGCTCCGGCGCCGACGGAATCGGCTGAATGATTCGGGCGCGGGCGGTTTCCACTTTTCTCTCGGCGACCGGATTGTCCGAAACATCACGATCAAACTGCTCCGGCGTAACCTGCCTCGTCTGAATGATTCGGGCGCGGGCAGCTTCCACTTTTCTCTCGGCGACCGGATTGTCCGAAACATCACGATCAAACTGCTCCGGCGCAATCTGCCTCGGCTGGCTAATTCGGCCGCGGGCGTGCTCCAAAAGCCAGGATCCCAACCGCTCAAACGGCAAGAGCCCTTCGCCGGTGACGGAAAGACCTTTCTGGAATAGCGTTACCGGTAACAATTCTTCGATGCGCCGGATCCATCGGTGCCTCTTGTAAGTCTGCTGTGGGTCTGGCCTTCGGCAATACAGGTCGGCCCGGGCTCTCGCGGTTTTTGGGGGAAGCTCGTCACCCATCAGGGCTACGACCTTTATGTGCTCATTCCATTGGCGCAATGTTTCAATCAACTTGGCGGTGCCGGGTACGGACGGGTTGACGATCAGCAGATCCAGGCCGTTTTTGAACTCATCCGGCAAGGCGGCCGCGTCCGCCGCATTTTTGGCCGGGAATGCCAGATAGCCAGCCTCATCCAGGCCCTGCTCGAGCCAGTAGGCAAAGCTGAGGTCGGCATCAAGAATGAGCGCAGTCTTCAAACCGTGCGAGACTCCTCACCCACCAGTTTCCTACATGCGACGGAAGATTTTCCGTGCCCGGACCCCTGTACTCCCTCTTACCACCCGGGATAGGGGCCTCCAAATAGTGAGTAAAATCACAAATCAGCGCCTTCCCGCCGGGTTGACGGTCGCGTGCAATTCGCCCAGCGCCAGACGGATCTGGATGTCCGACCCGGCCGGTGCGGCCTTCGGGTCTTTCAGAATGCCTTTCTCATGGGAGACGATGGCGTAGCCGCGCTCTAGAATGCGGAGTGGGCTCAACACCGAAAGTTTGGCCGCCAGCCGTTCAAATATGCCGCGCGAGCGGGCCATCCGCTCCCAGGTGGACCGTAGCAAGGCGGTGTGAGCGGTTTCGAGACGCCGCCGGTCGGATCCGAGGCGGGGACGCACATCGAAACGCCGCAGACGGATTTCCAGGACACGCCGCTCGCGCTCGGCCGTTTGGATGGCCGCACGCAGCCGCTCCCGGAGCCGGTACTCCTGCTCATCGATGCGTTGCAGCCCGCGGCCGATGCGGCGGTCGAGCGCGCTGAAGGCGCGCTCGATGCCCTCGAGGCGTAACCGGCGCTCCAGCATCGTGAGCCGATAGCGCAGCGCCTGCGCGAAGTGGACGCGGGCGCTGGCGATCCGGTCGAGCAACTCGTCCCTGGTCGGAACCACCAGTTCGGCCGCCGCCGAGGGCGTCGGTGCCCGCAGGTCAGCCACGAAGTCGGCAATGGTCACGTCGGTTTCGTGACCGACCGCCGACACCACCGGTACCGCACACGCGGCCATCGCGCGCGCGACGGCTTCCTCGTTGAAGGTCCACAGATCTTCGAGCGACCCGCCGCCGCGTCCGACAATAATGAGGTCTGCCCATCCGGACCGGCCGAAATACTCGATGCCGCGGCACACCTCTTCGACCGCGCCTTCCCCCTGCACCATCGCCGGAAAGAGCCGAACGTGCACTCCGGGAAGGCGGCGGCTCAGGATCTGGATCAAATCTGCAATCGCAGCCCCGCGCGGCGAAGTGACGATGCCGATCCGCCAAGGCACGCGCGGCAGGGGCCTCTTTCGTTCCGGCGCGAACAGTCCTTCGGATGCGAGCTTTTTTTTGAGCTGCTCGAACGCCAGCTGCAGCGCACCCACGCCTTTTGGCTCGAGTGCCTCCACCAGCAACTGGTACGCGCCGCGGGCTTCGTACACATCCAGCCTCCCCCGCGCCAGCACCGCCAGACCATCCTGGGGCTTGATCTTCCAATAGCGGTGCGCTGAGCGAAAGGCGACCGAGCGGACCTGGGCGTCGCGTTCCTTGAGGGAGAAGTAGTAGTGGCCGCTGGCGGCAAGAGTCGTACCGGAGATCTCGCCGGAAACCCAGATGTCCTGAAACTCACTCTCGAGCACCGAGCGGACGGCGGCGTTCAGTTCGCTTACTGTAAAGATGCGGCGCTGCGGCCCCGAATCGAATTCGAGCGCAAATTGCTCCACCGAGTTATAGTATCGCGCCGGCAAACAATCCTTTTCGCTGTTTTTCTTAATGCCCGGTCGACAGCAACGTCGAGCTGTCCCGGTCTCGCGGCGGCAAAGAAACCACCAGATGCGCTGGAGCGGACGCTTCCCCGGACTCGGCATCGGTTTTTTTCATGTCCCTCTCGCGCCCCTTCGAAGCCCGGGCTGCTGGGGGGACTTCTCGGCTAGGGCTGGATGGCGACGTATAGATTCTGCGTGCCGCTCACGGCGCCTTGCGTGAAGGTCAGGGGCACCGCGTTGCCGGCAGCCACATTATTGGGTACCACCAGGTCGAATTGGTAAAGCCCGATCTCGCCCGGCGCTAGTCCCTGGTACAACACCGTCGCCGGCACCCCTCCGATCGAAAACTGTACCGGGGTGGTCAGCGTAGTCAACCCCTGCACGATCGTGCCTGTGGGCACATTGGGGGTTACCGGACCAAATCCGACGCCCCACACCACGATGTTGTCACCCGGGCGTGCTGGCCGCGAGTTAGTGCCCGCGACCGCTCCGGTTGGCAAGACCCACGACACGAAGTCGTTGAACCCCGAGGTGTATTGATTGCCTCCCACCAGAAGAAAGGCTGGCGCATAGACCCCTGGCTCGAGCGCATTCACGGTGACTGTAAACGAGCTGGTCGTCCCGGCCGCGGTCGTGACCAGGAGTGACTGCGGGCCCGGCGCCACCTGGGATGGCACCTGGACCAGCAGCATCGTGGGGCTGATCGAAGCGATGGCTGCAGGCTGGCCGCTGATCGCGACCGAGCTTC
>JAGWQP010000473.1 GCA_028876805.1 Acidobacteriota bacterium
AATCCTGCCGATCGTTGTCTGCCCATCGGCATCCCCGCCGCCGGTCTGGTGTCGGAGCTGAACGAGATTGTTCAGTGGCCTAAGATGATCGCAATCCGGTATGAATCCGACGGCACCCATCGACGGATTTGCACCGATGGCCGCGGGCTTCACAAAGAAATTGAGCAACCCCCTTGGCTGGGGTACTCGTTAGCCCGATGGGAGGGCGACACGCTGGTGGTCGACACCGCCGGTTTCAATGACAAAACCTGGCTGGATTTGATGGGCCACCCGCATAGCGACGCCTTACGCATCACCGAGCGATACCGACGCCGCGACTTCGGCCACATGCACGTGGAAATGACTTTCGTCGACGCTCGGATGTACACCAAGCCTACCATCAAGTTCACCGAGGAACTCGAGGCCGACTCCGATATCTTAGAGACCTTCTGCAACGAAAATGAAGAGGACCGCACACAGCGTCCATAAGTAGGCGGCTGTTTTACGCGGGCTCCTGCGCGCCGTCGGCCGCATTGAGGTCGCCGAAGACCAACTTTCCGATCGGCGGCAATCCGTCCTCAGTCCAGGCTGGCTCTTGTTAGGCGCCGGTCCATTGGCCGGAGAAGCCCCTTATCCGGTGATCCGGGCAATGGTGTAAGATAAGAGCCCGTTCCGCACAGAAATCTGAATATGGATGCTGACCTTTGAGGAGGTGGAAGGTGAAAGGCTTAAAGCTGCCGGTCGGTGAGACCAGGATCGAACGCCGTGACTTCATCAGGGTTGGTACTGGCGCGGCCGCCGTGATCAACATGCTGAGCGGCGTCAAGGCGTCGGCGCAGGCTCCTGCGTCCGAGGGTGTTCCCTGGTGGGCAGCGCGGCCAGGCAAGCTCGGAGTGGGTAAGCCAGCGGCGATTGACATGCATGCCCACTGGTCTCCGGAACCCTACAACAAGGCTCTGGCTGACCTGGGACAGCCTATCGCCAATCCCTATCCTCTCGACTATGATCTCGACAAGCGACGCCACTGGATGGACGATCACGGCGACCTGATGCACTGTCTGACGCTGTCCGGCGCTATGCCCTGGCAAAGAACTTCCGCTCAACAGGGCGCGCATCTTGCGCAGGTCATCAATGACGCCGGTATTCAAGTCCACCAGAAATATCCCGATCGTTTTGTGATCGCCGTAGAGCTGCCGATCCGCGATTCCCAACTCGCCTTGAACGAGCTCAACCGCGTCGCAGGACACCCTGGCGTGCGGGCCGTCCACCTGCCGGATTCGCTCGAGAAGCACGATTACCTATTCGATCCGGGCTTTGCGCCAGTTCTTGCGCGCATCGAGCAACTGAACTATCCGATCATCTTTCATCAGTTGGATGGTGAGGTTAACGCCTTCGGCGGCAGCCGGACGGCCGGTCCGCCCCCCCTCGCTGCCGGGATCGACGCTCCCATTGAGCACGCCTTCCTGGCCAGCAAATTCATCTATACCGGCACGCTCGACAAGTATCCGAACTTGCAAATCGTCCTGCCGCACGCCGGCGGCGCCTTTCCCTACCTTGCAGGACGCGTCGAGCATTTCCTCTTTCACATGAGAGACCATGGAACCTCGATCCAACACCCCTTCCGCGACTACTTACGTCGATTCCATTACGACTATTTGATTTATTATCCGGAGGCGTTTCGCTTTCTGATGGGCTTGGTCGGATCCGACCGTATCGTGGTCGGGACCGATAACTTTGCCGCTAAAGACATCGAATACCCTTCAGCGGTCCTCGATCAGTTTAACCTCCCCGCCGCCGACCGCGACCGTATCTTGAAAGGAAACGCAATGAGGCTCCTTCATCTGTAGCGGGATGCTCCAGAGCGAGTAGGGACGCCGACTCCACATTTCTTGCGCTGGGCCGCGAGAGTTGGCGCGTCGGTGTCGGCGCGGCTTCTCTGAGGTCGGGTTAGGATAGAATCGTTTCCAATCGGCCACGGGAGGGCGGCATGAATTCCGAAATCAGAACAACGAAGAACCGGTCCCGCGGCGCCGGCAGGGCCATCCTTTGGATTGCCGCTGCGGCGGCCGGGATGGCACGGGCTCAAGTGCCCCGGATATCGAAGCCGGACTGCGCAAGATCGGCCCGATCGTGGATCCAGCCTGCACGGCCAAGCTGTACCGGCCCTTGATGCCGGCCAACGACGTCAACAGCAAGGTGACGCCGCTATACGCGGGAATCACCATTGCGCGCGATCGCTCGTTCGGGTCCCACCCTAAGGATCTGCTCGACGTCTTCACGGCCGATAAGGGCGGCCGAAGCCGGCCGGTGCTGATCTACATTCCGGGTGGCGGAGGCAACAAGACCGAGCAGCAAGCCCGGGAAGCCAACGCGTTTTATGACAACATCGGCCGGTGGGCCACGAAAAACGGAATGGTCGCCGTCCTGATGCAGCGGCATCCCGGCGCCAATTGGGATGATCCGGCCAGGGACGTTTCAGCCTTGATCCAGTGGGTCGAGGGCAACATTGGAAAATACAAAGGCAATCCCGAGCGCATGTTCATTTGGGCGCATTCGGCCGGCAACGGTCCGCTTGGCACCTACATTGGGCGTCCGCAACTGTGGGGTCCGAAGGGAGTGGGCGTGAAGGGGGCGATCTTCATGTCGGGGCAGTGGAATGTGGCGCCGCTCGAGATTCCTGGAACGGGCGGGCGGGGCGCGCAAGGCGCGGCCTTCGCTGGAGCCGGCAGCACGTGCGGTGCGGACCAACCAGGCGCCTCGCTGGGCATTATCGCCGGTCCCCAGCGCAGTGAGTCCAGCCGAAGCGCCTGCCGGCCGTGGCGGCCGTGCTGGTGCGCTACCGCCCGTGGATGCGGCCACGCAACTGGCGCGTTCCACTCTGCCGGAATTCGAGAAAAGCGCAGTAGAGATGCTGTTCGTTTCCGCGGAACTCGATCCCGGAGCAAACGGCGCCATGAGCGCGTTCTACCAGGCCTTGCACGACGAGCTTTGCAAGAAAGGTCCGAATCGCTGCCCGGCGTTGTTGCTGGCAAAAGACGAGAGTCACATGTCCGAGGTCTTCTCGATCGACACCGGCGACAGAACCGTTTCCGGGCCCATCCTGGCGTGGATGAAAAAAGTAAAGTGACGCGCGTCGCAGGAGGGGTTCGTTTGCAGGCGGCTGGGTGAGGGTCCCGACAATCGAGTCCCAGCTGACACCCTGTTATGTCGCCACAGCTTAGTTTGCCATTCCGGTCGGCGGTATTTCCCATCACCACTTCCGTTCGGTAAAATGGGCGGCCATGATGAGCCCGATTTCCCGGCGCGGCCATCGCCGTGAGTTCCTCCGATTTCTGGCGGCCAGCCCCTGCGTCCGAGCGCTGGGTGGCATGCGCGCCTTCGCGCAGCAGGCCTCCGAGCTCGCCGACGTCATCACCTCTCCCAGAGAGGCGTTGAGCGTGATGGACTTCGAAGAAGCCGCGCGCCGCAAGGTCCTAGCTGGCCACTGGGCGTACATGGCGAGCGGCGTCGACGATGATGCGACCGTACGCGCGAACCGCGAAGGATACAAGCACGTGCAGTTGCGCGCCCGCCGGCTGAGGGATGCGACCAAGGTCGACATGCGAACTGAGCTGTTCGGCGAGTCGTATGCCAGCCCCATTTTCACTTGCCCAACCGGCGGCGAGAAATTCTTTGATCCGGACGGTGAACTCGCCGTGGCACGCGCCACCAGAGCGCGCGGGACGATGCAGATGCTGTCCACCAGCACCTCGACTGGCGTCGAAGAGGTCAACGCCGCACACGGCAGGCCGGTCTGGTACCAGCTCTATGCCCCAAATTCCTGGGCGGTCTGCGAAAAGATTGTGCGGCGCGTCGAAGCCGCCGGGTGTCGGGTGATCGCGTTAACTGTAGACAATACCACGGGGCGGAACAGTGAAACCTATTTACGCACTCGTCCGAAGGATCTTCGCCCTTGTGCGGCGTGCCACGAAGGCTCCGTCGGGCTATCGATCAAGGAGCGGAGAATGTACGACGGAATCGATATGACCGGCGTGGCTACGCAAAATCCGGCGATGACCTGGGAATTTGTAGACCGATTGCGTAAGGCCACCTCTGTGAAGCTGCTGATCAAAGGTATCGATACGGGGGAGGATGCGAAGCTGGCGGTTGAGCATGGATTCGACGGAATCCTCGTCTCCAATCACGGGGGAAGGTCGACAGAGACGAATCGGTCGACGATCGAAGCACTGCCCGAGGTAGTCGACGAAGTTCGCAACCGGGTTCCGGTGTTTGTGGATGGAGGCGTTCGCAGGGGAACGGATGTGTTCAAGGCGCTCGCATTGGGGGCCAAGGCAGTAGGGGTGGGGCGGCCATTTCTGTGGGGACTGGGAGCCTTTGGACAGCCCGGTGTCGACCGCGTTTTGGAGATCCTGCAGGCCGAGTTGAAGTTAGTGATGGGCAATTGTGGTACGCAGAGGATCGCGGATATCGACCGTTCCTACGTTCGAACGCCCGATTGGCGTATTTGATTGGCGGGGGACACAAATATGGGAGCAGCCTGTTTTCTCAAAACCGCGGCCTTGGCAGTGATGGCGATGGCGTATTCGATCTTTCTCCCTGTCTGCTTACGAGCCGAGAGTGGTGCGCCTCGGTATGAAGTCGATCGGTCCTGGCCGCAGCCACTGCCCGACCGATGGGTGCTCGGGGGCCTGGGCGGTGTCTGTGTCGATCGCCAAGACCACGTACTGCTGCTGAATCGACAAGACGTCGTCGATGGAGACTTGAACGCTGGCCATCTGGCCCCTCCGTTGATCGAGCTTGATCCCGCTGGCCATGTGGTCAATTCCTGGGGAGATCCCAACCTTCTGGATCCACGCCTCCATAGTTGCCACTTCGACAAGGAGAATAACGTTTGGATCGGGAGCGCTCCGTCCGGCATGGTGCAGAAATACTCGCACGATGGAAGCCGGCTCCTGTTACAGATCGGCAAAAAGGGCGTCTTTGACTCGGCTGACGGTACCGCTAAGGGGAGGCCTTTGAATTCCGACGGTGCTCGCTTCTTCATGCCCTCCAGCATCTTTGTTGACCCCCAGAATGGGGACGTTTATGTTTCCGATGGCGAAAGCAGAGGCGGCAACCGCCGCATCGCGGTGATGGATCGTAACGGAAAATTCTTGCGCCAGTGGCAGCCCGAAGGCATGCAGACTGTGCACGCGATCGGTGTGACCGGTGACGGGCTGGTCTATGTGTGCAATCGGGAGGGGTCTCGCATACAGGTGTACAACAAGATGGGTGACTTTTTGAAGAATATCGACGTCCCGTGGAAACCTTACACGCCCCCGCCTGATGGCAAGCCTAAAGAGAGTGGGGGTTCAGCGGTAGCGCTTGATTTCTCGCGCGACTCCGGTCAGAGCCTCATCTACGTCATCAACCAGAACAATGCGGAGGTGGAAATCATTGACCGAGAGACCGGCAGGGTCGTGTCGAGCTTTGGACGCGCCGGCCACTTCCCTGGTGAGTTCGACCAGGCTCACGGCATCGCGGTGGACTCCAAAGGCAATGTGTATATCGCTGAAAATCGCGGCAAAAGAGTTCAAAAGTTCCAACCTGTTGGTCGCTGACAAACAGGCTTTTCGCGGCGCAAACGAGCCCCGGACACGCGATCGATGTGTCTTCTACTTCACCGGATGTCCGGCTCGCACGATGTCAGGTTCCACAACCGTCGACACTCCCGCCGCGCTCATGGCTTGACGCAGCACAGCGGCGGTGGCGGGTGACGGTCGGACAGTTCCCCCGCCTCGGACGACACCCTCGGCGATTCGCAAGGGCGTCCAGCCGGTCTTGTTCTTTTGATTCCAGACGTCGATCTTGGCGCCCTTGTCAATCAGGAACTGGGCAACGGATGGAACTTCCTTGTATGCTGCAGCGTGGATCACGGTCTCTCCGTTTTGGTCAACCGTATTGACATCGCCGCCGAGTTCCAAGGCGACTTTCACCGCCTCCATCACTTCGGCTTCGGTCCCCGGGTCCTCCCCCGGAGAATACGTACCAAGTCCCGCGGCCGCCAGTATGGGAGTCGAGTTGTCGGCATTGGGCAACAGAGGGTCGGCGCCCAGCTCAGCCAGCAGCCGCATCAGCGGAGCATCCGCGGTCCGAGCCGCCATCATGAAGGGCGTTGCGCCAATCATATTCATCGACGTGCGACCCACATTGCCCGACTTGGTCATGCGAGCGTTCACATTCGCCCCGTGCGCCACCAGCTTTCGCACCAGGTCGAGACTGGACAGATTTCCTGAGCCCTCGGGAGCGGGGTCGTTGTCGCCCTTGCCTGGTTTGCGCACCCAGGTAATCTGATGCAGCGCGGTCCAGCCCTGGGCCGAAGCATTGGGATCGGCGCCTGCGTCGAGCATCATCGCGGCGAGCTCATAGTGGGCGTTGGCCACCGCTAAAACCATGGCGCTGATGCCGGACACACCTGTGCCCCTGCCCGATTTCCAGCTCTCATTCACGTCGGCTCCAGACTTCAGCAAAGCCCGGACCGTGTCGATCTTGCCGTCCCGCACCGCAAACAGCAGGGGGGTAAGCCCACCCTTGGTGCGAGCATGCATATCGGCTCCACGCTCGATCAACTCCTCCACGACGCCGGTGTTGCCCTCCGCGGCGGCCCACATCAAAGCCGTCTGCCCCCGCCGGCTTTCCGCGTACTTCACGTCGGCTCCGTGGGTAACGAGCACTTTCACGGCATCCACTTTGCCGGTGCGCGCCGCCGTCATCAGCGCGGTTTCGCCTCCTGGGAGTGCACTGTTGGGATCCGCTCCGGCCTTTAGGAGCGACTCGATCATCGCCGCATTTCCGCTGACCGAGGCCAGTGAGAGGGGCGTGACTCCATAACGATTCGCCGCCTTCACGTTAGCGCCGCCACGAATCAAAAGGTTGGCCGTCTCCAGATCATCGCGCCGCACCGCCCAATGGAGGGCCGTCGAACCATCCGGATCGGCGGCGCTCAGGTCGATATGCTGCGGCAGCAGCGTCTGAATGGCGGCTTTATCCGAATTCTTCACCGCCTCTACCAGCCGGAGATCCAAACTCGCGGCAAGCAGATTCGACGCCAATACCACCGGAGCGATCCATAATCCGCGGAAGGGTCGTAAGTGTGTCATGGTTGCCTCCCTCTGATTGTGCTCGGCCGGATCACATGGCCAGCACTTCGTCGATCGTCCCCTTGCTATCCGCGAAGCTGTCGAGGTGTATTCCTACTTTGTCCAACAGGGTCAGGTGCAGATTGGCGAGCGGCGTCGGCTCCTCGTATTTGATATGGCGGCCGCCTTTTAGCTTGCCCGCCCCACCGCCGGCGACGACGATCGGCAGGTTCACGTGGTTATGCACATCAGGATTACCCATGCCGCTGCCCAGCAGGATCATGGAATGGTCGAGCAGCGAGCCGTCGCCGTCCGGAATGGACTTCAGCTTCTCGAGGTAGTACGCAAACAACGACACATGGTACGCGTTGATCTTGGCCAGCTTGGCCAGCTTCTCGGGATCGTTTCCGTGGTGCGAGGTGGGGTGGTGCGCTTCCGGGACGCCGACTTCCGGATAGGTGCGCGTGCTCGCTTCCCGAGCCAACTGAAATGTAATGACGCGGGTAATGTCGGCCTGCATAGCCAGCGCCTGCAAATCGAACATCAGCTTGGCGTGGTCTCCATAAGCCGACGGCACGCCGATGGGACGAGTGAGGTCGGGCGCCGCCGAGTTGGCCGTTTGCTGCTCCGCCTTCTGAATGCGGCGCTCGATCTCCCGAACCGTATCGAGGTACTGGCTGAGCTTGGTGCGGTCGCCCGGGCCGAGCTTCTTCTGCACGTGCGCGATATCGTCGCTCACGAAGTCGATCAGGCTGCCGTCCTCCCGGAGTGCGGCTAGCCGGTCCGCGGCGCTGCCTCCGTCGCCAAACAGGCGCTCGAAGACCACGCGCGGGTTCGCCTCGGCGGGCAGTGGTGTGGTGGGTGACGACCAGGAGAGACTGGTCTCATAGATGCACGACATGCCACCGTCGCACGCGCCAATCGGTGTCGTCGCATCCACGGCCAGTTCGAGCGACGGCAGCGGCGTCTGCTTGCCCAACTGCTTGGCCGCGATCTGATCGACCGTGGTTGCCAACTCGTAGTCGGCGCCTTCGGTCATCTTGGCCCTGGCGGCGCTGAGGAACCCGGAGTTGGAAGTCGCATGATTCCCCGGCGAATACGAATTCTTCAGCTCTAAATTCGAAATCACGGTGACTTGATTCAGAACCGGGCTGAGCGTGCTCAAGGTGGGCGACAGCTCGGTAAGTTTCCCCACTTCCTTGGGGAAAAACTGAAGCCAATTGCACCCCATCGGGATGTAGACAAATCCCAGGCGGCGGACCGGACCTGCCACGGCCGCGTCGGAAAACGAGGGAATCATGGCATCCAGCAAGGGCAGCGCTAAGGTAACGCCCGCACCCCGCAGAAACGTCCTCCGCGGTAGAGCTTTTTTGGTAATGATCATTGTGATCTCCTCATCTGAAATGGTGTGCTGTTGACGATCCCTACTATGAGCGACGAGAAGCGGTAGTCGTTGCTGCGGGCATCCGCCACGATCTTGCGGACCGCCGCCCCATCGTAAAATTCAAGCCCCCGGCCTAAGCTGTAGGTGAGAAGCTTTTCGGCAAGCGTGCCCACGAACAGCTCGGGACGGCTCAGCAAAGCCTGCCGGAGTCCGGACACACCCACAAACTGGGCGCCGTCGGGGAGATTTCCCGCCGCATCGATCGGCGTATCTTCATCGGTCGTCCGCCAGCGGCCCACAGCATCGTAGTTCTCGAGCGAAAAACCGACTGGATCCATGAGCCGATGACAACCGGCACAAGGCTGATTGGCGCGATGTGCCGCCATGCGGTCGCGCATAGTCAGAAGCTTCCCGGCGGAGCCGTTGGCACCGAGCGGCGGCACGTTGGGCGGCGGCGACGGCGGCGGCGAGCCGACCAGATTGGTGAGGACCCATTTGCCGCGAATTACGGGCGAGGTCCTGTCGGCGTAAGAAGTCAGCGTCAGAATGCTCGCTTGACCGAGCAGGCCCCCGCGCATGCTGCTGGCATCAAAGGTGACCCGCCGGAAATAACTGTCGTAGACGTTCGGAACCCCATAGTGCCTGGCGAGCCGCTCGTTGAGGAACGTATAGTTGGCGCTCAACAGATCCACGACGTTGCGGTCCTCGCGCATAATGCTCTCAAAAAAGAGCTCCGTTTCACGGCGCATGGCCTGGCGCAGGTTGTCGTCGAAGTCCGGGAATTCGCGTGCATCGGGAATGATCGTCTCCAGGTTCCGCAGATAGAGCCACTGATCGGCGAAGTTGTTCACCAGCGACTCGGAACGGGAGTCGCGCAGCATCCGCCGCACCTGCTTTTCGAGCGTCCGCGGCTCCTTGAGCTTGCCCGCAATGGCCAGGTCCAGTAGCTCGTCGTCCGGGATGCTGCTCCAAAGGAAGAAGGACAGCCGCGAAGCCAGTTCCAGATCGGTAAGCGGATAGGCGCTATTCGGCGCGATGTTGGCCGGGTCCTGCTCGACCCGGAACAAGAATTCCGGGCTGATGAGCAGGGCTCGCAGGCCGCGTTCGATCCCCGCTTCAAATCCCTCCGCGGTCCGTGCCTCCTCAAAGAGCTTGAGCGGCATCCGAAGGTCCGCATCGGTCACCGGCCGGCGGTAGGCGCGCCGGGCAAAAGTCGCAAGGATTTGCTTGCCGCAGCTTTGTTCTTCGGACGGGGCGGCAGGATGACACACAAAAATCCGGCGGCGGCTGGGCGTGTCCCCGGCGCCGGTGGCGTCATAGGGGCCGATCACGACGATCGAATAGAGTGCCGGATGAATGCGGGGATGCCGGTACATATTAAAGTGCGCCTGGTACGGCTGGCGCTCGGTTTCGAGCAGCAGCGAGGGACTGTTCTTGGGGAAAGTCACTCCCAGAGTGTGCGGGCCAGCCGTGACGGGGATGCGGAGGTGGAGATGTTTGTCGACCAGATCATCATTGGGAACACTGTTGGCGTTTCGAATCCCGGTAATGTCATTAACCGGCTTTACCGTGAACAGTTGTACCCGCTCGCCGTCCAAGAGGAGTTCCACGTCGGTCGGTTCGCCCAGGCCCTCGATGTGCTCGTTGCGGTCCCGGGTGAGTTGAAGCTGAATTTCGTACTGGGCGTTCTGCGGGAACGTATAGTGAACCGTGGTCCCGCCGCGCGTCCCGAACGGCAGTTCGTCGAAGTGCTCCTCTTGCGTGAGATCCTGCGGAATTAAGACGGTTTCCCCGCCCGGAGAACGAACTGGACTTCCGACGGCCAGGCGGCTGATCTTCCGCGCCGCCGCCAGGTATCGCTCCAACAGCGTCGGCGAGAGCTCTCCCACCGTAATGTTGTCAAAACCAAAGCTGGACTCGTCGCTAGGCAGCAGCTGTGTGACATCGACTTGAAGCCCGAGCAGATCGCGGATCGCATTCTGGTATTCGGTTCGAGTCAGCCGGCGCAGCGTGGCGGTTCGGCCGGGATTGGGATTCGCCGCGCTCCACTGATCAAGCGATGTCTCCAGGTATGAGACCAGCGATTGGTAGGCCTTTTCATCCGGCCGCGGCACGCCCGCCGGCGGCATGTAGCGGGCACGCGCTTTGTGAAGCACCTTTTCCCAGACCTCGGGGCTTTCATTCACGCTTTCGACGTTGACCGCGTCGAGCGCCAGCCCTCCGGTTTTGAGTTTGGAATTGTGACAGCCGAGACAATACTGATTGATGAGCGCGTGCTCGCGAGAGGCAGCGGACGAGCGCTCACCGGTGGGTTGTGGCGGTTGGGCGTGGAGGGCGATGAAGCCTCCCGCTATCAAGACGGCGGCGAGTCGGCAACGGGCCGGCTTCCCCAAACTGCTCGACATAAGCACCCCCGCAAATCTCTGAATTGACGGTGCCGAAATTGTCCGGAGTATAGCCCAGGCAGAGACCAAAGTCAATGCGCATCAATTCCTTTCAATTCCTTTCTTCAGTCAAGATCTCAAACTGTGTCGAATCGAGTCATCTAAAATGCCCCCAGTTCCCCCCGGAGGGCCTCGCTCGTTGCACGCGAATCTGGTAGACTCCGAATCCATGAGCCGACAGGGAACTCGGGAGGTTCGACTATGACCGCGAAACCGAAGGGGCTTGTAGCGATCCCCGCGGCGTTGTTACTGGCCGCATCGCTCGAAGCACAAGATCTGCCGGATGGCGCCGGCAAGGACCTGGTGATGAATGTGTGTACCGTATGTCACGATCTAATGCGCATCACTAGCAAGAGGAAGACCAAAGAGGAATGGAACGATATCGTCGACCAAATGGCCACCAAAGGCGCGAAGGCCTCCGATGAAGAGTTCGACACCATCGTGAATTACCTGGCCAAGAACTTTGGCAAGGACAAGCCTGCCGAGAAGGGCAACTGAGCTATCGCACATCGGCTTTGGCACGCGCGGAACGCCCTCACAGGCCTCTGCGCCCAGCTCTGAAAGGAGAGGTTCAGAGGCTATGAAAAACATTGTGTTCCTCGCCGTGGAGCTCGTCTGGCTGGGTCTGGTGGCCGCCGCTCAACAGCCGGCGAAGCCCCTTTACGTGCTGGAAGACTCTTATCTCAAGTGGCGCTTGTTGCCCTCCGAACAGGCCTACCTGTCGATCGACGGCAAGCATCTGAAACAATACGTCGAGGAACTCACCGCGATTTCGCGACGGTACAGGGATCACGGCCATCCTCAGTTCTGGGGGCGCATCACGGGAACCGAGGCGGACGCGGAAAACGCCCAATGGCTCGTCGACGAGTTCCGCAAGATCGGTCTCTCCGATGTCCGCGAGCAATCCTTGGATTTGCCGCCGCAGTGGATGCCCGCTTCGTGGACTGTGACCGCCTCCTCCGGCGGAAAAACCGTGGCGCTCGAAAGCGCGCAACCCACCTCCACCAGCCCCGGCACGTCCGGTGACGGGCTCGACCTGGAGGCCGTGGACGTCGCCTTGGCCACGGATGGCGATCTCCGGGGACGCGATCTGCGCGGCAAAGCCGTGTTCTTTTACAGCGCGGATTACACATCGCGCCAAGCCCCCGTTTCCGACTACGCCATCAAGCGTATCGGTGATCGCGGCGCCGCAGCCATTTTTGTGATCGTGGGTCTCCCCGGTAATCTACGAACCCAGTTCTACCCGGTTGGGAGCACGGTCCCCACATTCTCGCTGGGCCTCGAAGACGGAGTCGCGATCCGCAATCTGATCTCACAGTCGCGGGACGGCCGGCCGGCGCGCGTCAGAATCCGCCTGGACGTGAAAACGATACCCGATTTGAAGACCGCGACGGTGTGGGGCTCCCTCGCTGGAACCAGCGATGAATCGATCTTCGTGGTCGCTCACCGCGACGGGTGGTTCGAAGGCGCCACGGACAACGCCTCGGGTGTGGCAACTCTTTTGGGGCTGGCCGAGTACTTCGCCAAAATCCCCACTGAACAGCGCCGCCGCACCATTTACTTTCTCGGCACCAGCGGTCACCACGACAACCGCGGCATGACAGGCCACTGGCTCGCCGATCACAAGGAGATATTCAGTAAAACGGCGTTGATCATTAACTGCGAGCATACCTCTGCCGAGCAGCTTGTCTATCGGGGAGGGCTGATTCGAAGGACCAACACGACCGTACCCCTCAGATGGTATGTGGGCGGCAGCCCGAGACTGGAACAAATCGTGGTCAAGGCTTACGACACATTCGGGGTCGCCACCTATGCCGAGCCGGAGCCTTCGGCCGGGGGCGAGATGGCCCCCTACTATCAACTCGCTCCGTCCCTGCAGCTGATCGAAGGAAACCTCTATTGGCACTCCGATCGCGAAACCGCCGACGTGGTTCCGCCAACCGGATTGGCGGCCGCGACCCGCGCTTACGCGAAGATCATCATGGACGTCAACGAGGTCGATCTCAAGGACCTCATCCGGCCGCGGCCCACTGAGGCCCGGCGGTGATGACGGCTGAACCGAGCACGGTCGTCGAGGCGTGCTGTCGGTGTATGGCCTTCCCTCTCGGGCGTTCACCGGTTTCAAGTCGTCTGGCGAAAGCTTCGAAGCTCGGTCGCGTGACGGCTTGAAGCCCGCCCCCATTGCCAATGAAGATCGGCGCGATAACCGCAATGGCAGAGCCGATGAGGGATCAAAGCTTTATGATAGACTGGCCCAGGTGGCATCGGAAACGTAACGCTTTACCAGCGGAGGAGCTGTGTACGCGAGACTTCTC
>JAGWQP010000474.1 GCA_028876805.1 Acidobacteriota bacterium
AATTGCGCAGCAGCGGCCCGGCGATTTTCAGGAACTCGGAGTCGGCCGTGCTGTGGCTGATCGGCTGGCCGAGCGCAGCCAGCTTCAAGTTGATGTAGCGATCCAGGTCCGGGTCTCGGCGCCGGTCCTTTCGAGCGATTATCGGGGCAGGCATTCCAGTTTGACTCCGCCACAGCAACGAGTCGTTATATGAGATAAACGCCCATCACACCAAGGGCTTCCCATTCAGCCGCAGAGCGCCAGGGCTGGCCCCCGTCCTGCGGGCGGTACAGACAGATATGGTCATCGCCATAGTGGGCGCGCAGGGCTTTCAGCCACTCGGCATCGCTGAGGTCGGTCATATCTTCGGGTGGGTATCGCACGTTACCGAGCCACCTCACGACTTCGGCTCCAGTGCCAGCCCCATCGCCTCTTCCGCGGTCTTGACGAAATCGATCTTCATGTCAGCGATGTGCTCGGTCTTGAGGTCCTCGCGCACGTTGACCTCGTTTTCGAAGGGGAGAATCACTTCGTGCACGCCGCCGCGTTTCGCCGCCAGCACTTTTTCCTTGATGCCGCCGACTGGAAGCACCTGTCCGGTGAGGGTAATCTCGCCGGTCATTGCGAGGTTGGCCCGCAGCAGGCGGCCGGTGAGCATGGACACGAGCGCGGCGGCCATGGTCACGCCAGCCGAAGGGCCGTCTTTGGGGATCGCTCCCGCGGGCACGTGGATGTGGATGTCGCTCGATTTGAACAGCTCCGGATCGATTCCGTAGTGAGCCGCGTTCCCGCGCACCCAGGTGAGCGCCGCTTGCACCGATTCCTGCATCACCGGCCCCAACTGGCCGGTCATGATGAGCCCCTTGCTGCCGCCGGGCATGCGTCCGGCTTCGATGAAGAGGATGTCGCCGCCCACCGGCGTCCAGGCCAAACCCACGGCGACTCCCGGGCGGCGCGTGCGTTCGGCGATTTCCGTGTCGGTGTGGAATCGCGGTGCGCCCAGTTCCCGCTCGACAACCTCGGGCGTCACTTCCATCTTCTCCGGCTTGCCTTCGGCGATACGCCGGGCCTGCTTGCGGCAGACAGTGCCGATCTCGCGCTCCAGGTTCCGCACGCCGGCTTCGCGCGTGTAGCGGCGAATGAGAAAGCGCACCGACTCGTCGCTGAAGTGGATGTTATCTCCAGCGTCGAGGCCGTTCTCGGCGGTTTGGCGCGGGATGAGGTAACGAAAGGCGATGATCACCTTTTCCTGCTCGGTGTAGCCCTGGAGCGCGATGACTTCCATACGGTCGCGCAGCGCATCGGGCACCGGGTCAAGGACGTTGGCCGTGGTGATGAACAGAACCTTTGAAAGGTCGAACGGCACGTCCAGGTAGTTGTCGCGGAAGGTGAAGTTCTGTTCCGGATCGAGCACTTCGAGCAAGGCCGACGCCGGGTCACCGTGAAAATCGCGCCCAAGCTTGTCGACCTCATCCAGCATGAAGACCGGGTCGTTGGTTCCCGCGCGGCGCAGCGCGTGGATAATCTGGCCGGGCAGCGCTCCGATATAGGTGCGGCGATGGCCGCGGATCTCGGCTTCGTCGTGCATGCCGCCCATGGAAATGCGCGCGAATTTGCGGCCGAGCGCGCGTGCGATCGATTTGCCCAGGGACGTCTTGCCCACGCCGGGCGGCCCCACGAAACAAAGGATCGGCCCCTTCAGCACCGGGCGGAGCTGCAGCACGGCCAGATAGTCCAGAATCCGGTCTTTGACTTTTTCCAGATCGTAGTGATCCTGGTCGAGAATCTCCGCGGCGCGCTTGACGTCCACTTGCGAGCCCGAGGAGTTGCCCCAGGGCAGGCTGGCCATCCACTCCAGATAGGTGCGCGAGACGCCATATTCGGGCGATGCCGGCGAGATCCGGCCCAGGCGATTCAGCTCGCGCATGGCCTCGGTCTTGACCTCCTCGGTCATGCCGGCGGCTTCGAGCTTCTGGCGGAGCTCTTCGATGTCGCGGTTCGAGTCGTCGCCCTCGCCCAGCTCCTTCTGGATCGCTTTCACCTGCTCGCGCAGGTAGAACTCGCGCTGGCTCTGGGAAAGCTGACCTTGCACCTGCGATTGGATGCGCCCTCGCAGCTCGAGCAGTTCCAGCTCGCGCGTCAGGTGCCGATGGACCTCGTTGAGGCGGGCCTGCGGGTCGAGCTGTTCGAGCAGCTTCTGCCGTTCCGCGGGGCTTAGGGATGGCACCGTGCCCGAGACCCAGTCCGCCAGGCGGCCGGGCTCGGCGATGTTCTCGGCGGTAGTAGCCAGGTCGTCGGAAAGATTCGGCGAAGCGGACACAATCTGTTGGAACAGGCTGACGACGTTCTGGCGGAGCGCCTCGAGTTCGGGCGTCATCGCCGGCTCGATATCGGCGAACCGCTCGACCTTCGCCTTGAGAAACGGCTCCCGCGCGGAGAACTCCCGGATGCGGATGCGGGCTACGCCCTCGCAGAACAGCAGGAGATTATCGCGCGGGACGCGGATCGCCTTATGCAACACACAAATGGTTCCGATTCTGTAGAGATCCTCGGGGCCGGGCGCATCTATGCGTGGATCGAGCTGCGAAACCACCGCCAAGGTGCGGTTCTCGCCCAGTGACTGGACCAGGGCGACCGAGGCTGGCCGGCCCACTGTGATCGGGGCCAGCGCGCCCGGAAAAACGACCGTGTCGCGGACCGTGAGGATGGGGACTTCCTCAATCGGCTCGGCTGGCGGCTCGACACCGGGCGACACTTGTTTTTCTTCCTTCTCTTCGACGGCCATGCCTGCTATCCTCAGTGTACCGTGAGGGTCGACGGACTCCCGTTTTTTTCAGGCGCCCTGAGGGTAACAGCCCAGAATCCGCAAGTAGTCCGCCAGTTCCGCTAGGTGGTCGAGGGCGTTGCGCACCTCGGGCGCATCGATGCGGCCGAAAAAATCGAGATAGAAAAGATATTCCCAGGGCCTGCCGCGGAGTGGCCGGGATTCGATTTTGGCGAGGCTCACGTCGCGCAGGGCAAAGGCGGCCAGTGCGCGGAACAAGGCGCCCGGCACGTTGCGCGTGGTGAAGACCAGAGAAGTCTTCCATAGGGCGCCAGCGGCGGCGTTTGTCGGCAAACGGCGGGTATCCTTCGGGCGCCGAAGAAGGAAAAAGCGAGTGAAATTTTGGCGGTCGTCCTCGATGGATTTTTTTAGGATGCGGGCATCATAGAGTTCCGCTGCGACCCGCGAGGCAATCGCGCCGGCATCCGTAAATCCCTCCTCTGTGATCATTTTTACGCTGCCGGCGGTGTCATAAAACGGAATCCGTTCGATGTGCGGGTTCTCAGAAAAGAAATCGAGGCACTGGTTGAGAGCCACTGGGTGGGAATAAACGCGCCGAATCGCGGAAAATTTCACGTCTTTTCGAACGATTAAGTTGTGCACGATCCGCACGCTGGTTTCCGCCACGATGGGAAGATCAAACCGCTGCAGGTGGTCGTAGTTCTCGTGCACCGAGCCGGCGAGCGTGTTCTCGATGGGCACGACCGCCCCG
>JAGWQP010000475.1 GCA_028876805.1 Acidobacteriota bacterium
ATATGTTGCGATTGTTGTCCCGTTTTGTAGCGGCCGTGCTGCTGTTGGCGGCCATTGGCCCAGCCCAAACCAAGTCGGCTTTGGACAAGCCCACTCTAGAAGCCTACGTGCGCCACATGTATGTGATGGACAACAAGGTCGCCCTCCAGATCAGCGACCCAAAGCCGTCCGAATTTGCCGGCTACCTAGAACTGACCGTCTCCGCTTCTCTCGGTGAAGCTCACCAGGATTTCCCGTTTCTTGTCTCCAAGGACGGGTCCAAGATCGTGCAAGGCAACTTCACTTTCTACAATATCAATCAGAACCCGTTCAAAAACGACTTGGATAAGTTGAAGACCGATGGCGCCCCCAATTTGGGAACCACCGGCGCCTCGGTCGTCCTCGTCGAGTTCAGCGATTTCGAGTGCCCTTACTGCAAGAATGAGGCTGGCGTGCTGCGCCAGAACCTGCTGTCTGCCTTCCCGACACAGGTGCATTTCTATTTCAAACAGTTTCCCCTCCAGTCTTTGCACCCGTGGGCACGCGCGGCCGCCATGGCCTCTCGATGTGTGTACAAGCAAAATGCCGACGCCTTCTGGGCCTATCATGACTGGATCTTCGATAAGCAATCCGATATCACCGCTGACAACCTCAAGGACCAGATCCTCGAGTGGGCAAAGAGTCAAAAAGGCATCGATCCGGCACAGCTGGCGAGCTGTATGGACTCCAAAGCGACAGAAGCCGAGGTCGACAAAGATATCGCTGATGGACACGCCGTCAAGGTGGATTCGACACCGACCCTGTTTATCAACGGGCGCCGTGTCACCTCGGCCGTCGACTGGCCGACCCTGAGTTCCATCATCGACTACGAGATTGAATATCAAAAGACGGCCAAGAATGCCGGGGAAGATTGCGGCTGCACGGTCAAACTCGATCTTCCGGGCTTGACTCAGCAGGCCGCCCCGCCCGGCTCGCCGTTGAAGAAGAAATAGACTCCGCTGCACTCGGAGGGTTTAAACATGAACCTGTGGAAGCTCGGGCTCGTGCCCGCTTTTTATTCGCTCTCGTGGACAGGGTTTGCTGCGTCGGCGACGTTCGATCCCGTCGCCTACCTGGACGACGTTAAGTATCTAGCCTCCCCTGCCATGAAAGGCCGGGCCACCGGCAGCCCAGAACTCGAGAAGGCCGCCGCTTTCATCGCCACGAGGTTTCAAGGCTTCGGTCTTAAGCCGGCGGACGGCAAGAGCTTCTACCAGGCCTTCGAAGTCACCACCAATGCCCGCCTGGGCCGCGCCAACCGCTTCCGCTACGTTCAAAACGGGCGGACAACGACTCTCAGTTTTCCGGAGGACTTCGTCCCTTTCAACTTTTCTTCCGCGGGCAAGTTCTCTGGCCCCGTGGTCTTTGTCGGCTACGGCATCACAGCTCCTGAATACAACTATGACGACTACGCGGGAATCGACGTAAAGGGTAAAGTTGTCCTGATGTTGCAGCACGAACCTCAGGAATTTGACGAGAAAAGTGTTTTCGAAGGCAAGAACTTCACCCAGCACATGCAGTACTCAAGCAAGGCCTCGAACGCGAAGATTCACGGCGCCGCTGGCGTGATCCTCATCAAGGACCGCGCCAATCACCGCAATGAGCCCGACAAGCTGGAACCGTTCGGAAGCACCGCCGGACCTGCCAATGCCGGGATTGCTTTTTTGCAGGTGGAGGAAGCTAAGGTCGACGGCTGGTTTACCGATGCGGGCAAGAGCCTCGATACGCTCATGGCCGCCATCGACGAAACGCTTAAACCACAATCATTCGCGTTCCCGAATTCGATGACGGTCGACGTCACTCTCGACTTGGAGCGCGCCGTTAAGACCGTGCATAACGTGGCCGGATATCTGCCTGGCGAAACCGACGAATATGTGGTCATCGGCGCCCATTACGATCACCTTGGCTTGGGCGAACAGTATTCGCTGGCACCCAGTCTGGTCGGCACCATTCATCCTGGGGCCGACGACAACGCCTCGGGCACCGCCGGTGTGATCGAGTTGGCCCGCGAGATCTCCGCCGAGCCGAAACAGAAGCGCGGCGTCTTGTTCGTGGCCTTCGCGGGCGAGGAACTCGGCCTGCTGGGTTCCAGCTTCTATGTCACACATCCAGATTACCCGCTCGCCAAGGCCGTGACCATGATCAACCTGGACATGATTGGGCGCATTCGCAACGACATGGTGTATGTCGGCGGCGCCGGAACCGGATCGACGCTTCGCTCCGTGCTCGACCGCGTCACCCCGAAGTACGGCATGCATCTGGACTATTCCGAAACTTCCGGATATGGGTCGAGCGATCACATGGAATTCGTTTCCAAGCAGGTTCCGGTTCTGTTCTTCTTCTCCGGCCTCCACAGCGACTACCACAAACCCAGCGACACCTGGGACAAAATTGATGCGCCGGAAGCCACCAAGCTGCTCCGCCTGGTGGCGGACGTGGCCGATAACCTTCGCGACGCAGCAGACCGCCCGTTGTTCGTCCGCATTGCCCCCACCACGCACGGCGAAGGCGCCGTAGGTTCCTCGTCGGCCGTCTCTGGCTACGGCCCCTATTTTGGCTCTGTTCCGGATTTCGGCGAAGGCACCAATGGCGTCAAATTCTCCGATGTGACTCCGGGATCCCCTGCTGCCAAGGCAGGACTGAAGGCCGATGATGTAATGGTCGAATTCGACGGCAAACCGATTCAGAATCTGTACGACTTCACCTACGCCCTGCGGGCCAAAATGCCCGGCGATGCCGTGCGCGTCAAAGTCCTCCGCGCCGGCAAGCCTTTCGAGGTTACCGTTACCCTCTCCCAGCGGCGGTAAGGCTTTGAACCCGCTGGACCCTCGGGGTGCCCTGCGGCTAGGAGGAACGCGACCCGTGAGTGTGTCACCATAAAACAGCCATGCGTCGCCTCGTCGCCTCGACTCTGCTGGCCGCCAGCACCTTGCTGGCGGCCCAATATCAACTGAAGGTTTCGCCCGAAACCCTCGCCTGGGGATACTATTGGGCCGGCGCGAAACCGGTGCTTGTGGTGCGCTCGGGCGACGTGGTGACCATCCAGACCGTCTCGGGAAATCCACAGACACTCGAAAGCGCAGGCCTGCCCGCGGACCAGATCCAGCCGGAGCTTCGACGCCTCTATGCCGAGGTGCCTCCGGAAAAGCGCGGTCCCGGCGGCCATCTGTTGACCGGGCCGGTCGCGATTGAAGGCGCCATGCCCGGGGACGTTCTGGAAGTTCGCATCCGCACCATTCGGCTCGACGTCCCGTACGCGTATAATACGGCAGGCCGGAACGGGTTTCTGGCGGACCTGTTTCCCCAAGGCAAAACAAAAATCATCCCTCTTGACGGCAAACGCATGGTCGGCCATTTTAGCCCCGGCATCGACCTCCCGCTGAAGCCCTTCTTCGGCAGCATGGGCGTCGCGCCCCCCGACTCGGCTAAAGTCAATAGCGCACCGCCCGGCGTTCACGCCGGCAACCTCGATAACAAGGAACTGGTCGCCGGGACTACCCTCTTCATTCCGGTGCACGCACCGGGAGCCTTATTCGAAGTGGGAGACGGGCATGCCGGTATGGGCAACGGTGAAGTAGATATCACCGCTATGGAAACCTCGCTGACGGGCGTGTTCCAGTTCGTCCTGCACCACGACATGCATCTGAACTGGCCGCGTGCGGAAACCCCGGATTACTACATCACGATGGGGCTCGATGCGGATCTGACTAAGGCGGCGCGGCTCTGCGCGCTCGAGACCCTCGACTTTCTGATGACGGAAAAAAAGTTCAGCCGGGACGACGCCTACGCCTTCACCAGCGTGGCCGTCGACCTCGCCATCACTCAACTCGTCGACGGCACCAAGGGCGTGCACGCCATGATCCCCAAGAACCTGTTCGGTCCTCGGCCCGAGTGATGGGCGCCGGAGGCTACCGTTTCTTTCGGACGCCGCTTCGTCGAGCCGGCGTACACGGCATAGTGCTGAGGCCGTCGAGCTTTGTCCTCTCGGTATCCATGGTGAGCATGAACGGATCTTTCGTGAAGGCCGAGGGGACGCCTTCCCAGTGGAAATCGCCGAAAGGTTCGGGCTCGCCGTTCAGAGGCAGGTTGAGCTTCAGCGTGATTTCTGCGCGCAGCGGCTTGGGTGCGTCAGGCAGTGGAACCGCCACCAGCAGTTCCTTGGGACGGCATTCCGGTTTGGCCTCGATCAAGGTTCCGCGAAGTTCTGGGACCGCCGAGTTTTTCAACTGATCATTGAAGTACTGTTCGCCATTGGTGTCCACCAATTGGCCCTTGATCTTCATCCACAAGGCCAGCTGAGGGTTACTCTGCTCAAACTGAACCTCTTTCTCCTGCGCGATCTGAGCAGCCGTCTTGATAGTGAAACCCGGCGGGGGAAGCGACGCCAATTTCACTTGTTGCTTGAGCTGGTCCAGTCCCTCGTTGCTGCCGTGCACGGTGATATACGCGTTATCGGCGAATTCCTGGATCTTCTTCGGATCGGCGCCACCCGCTAACGAGGGATCGATGATCGCTGCGCGTTCGAACTCATACACCGCCAGCGGAATTTTCTGCGGGCTCTCCTTCTGCTGGCAGCGATATGCCAACGCCAGTTGATAGGCCAGCACGGAGCTTTCGGGGTAGACGAGGAGCTCCTTCCGATAATCCGCCTCGGCGCCCACGCAATCCTGAGGGTTTTTGGCCATGGCCGCGTTACCCGGCGCCAGGGCCAGCGCGATGAGCGACTTCTTCGCCGTCGTCTCCAATTGCGTGCGGGCCTGGGTCCAGGCCAGATTGGGCGTAGCCGTTGGCTTCTTGTCCGGGGCGAAGAAACCCGGCAGGTAGTCCAATAAATCGTGTGCCGATTTGATGCCCAAGGCCACCTGATCTGGGGTGGGGTTGGGCAAGGTGGGAATCGTCGCAGTCAGCAAATACAGGACGTTCAGGATAATGGTGGGGCCCTCTTTCGGATCCGGGAACGTCGCGGCCAAGCCCTTCGCCACCAGCTGAGAGCCGTAATCGACGACCTTGTCCG
>JAGWQP010000476.1 GCA_028876805.1 Acidobacteriota bacterium
CCGCCTCCGGATGCGCGTCAGCCTTCTTGAAGTTTTCCCATCACCGACGTCTGCAAGCCACGTATACGAGAAGCCCCTCGTTTCGAAGAGTTGCTGCGCAACGGGACGAAGTAGCGCGATGGTGGTGCCTTCGCTTCGCAGATGGTTCCGCCAGGGTATCCATGGTTATTCGGGCAGCACGCGAAAGACAGTGGCTGCCGAGACCGACGGCACCTTCCATTGGGGATATTTTTGCCACTTGGCTTGGAGCACGGCGGCTTTTTCGTCCGAATCGCTGACTAGTGACAATTTGCGCTCATATATCTGCCCGCCTATCTTCAGGCGCACGTGGGGATCGCGGATGACATCTTCAACCCACAGTCTACCGCGATAGGAGGTCACATAAAGATTGTCCTTATATACAGCGCACCAAATCGACACCGAGTGCGGCAGCAGAAACGGTGTCTGGGTTTGAACCTTGATCGTTTGAATTTTGTCGGTGAACGACCAATCGTTGACTGGGGTAGTGACGAGTTCCCCTTTTAGCCAAAGCCCGGGTGCTCTGCACGACCAAGATGCAGCGTTTGCGCAGTCGCGAGGTTCGAAACCGGTGGCGCGCAGCGTCGCCAGCAGCAAGATCATGCAAATGAAAATCCCTCCAACAATCTTCAATGTTTTTTTCATATCCACCTCCTATAGATGGCAAGAACGAGAGTTCCATCCGAAATCCGCGACCGACGGAAAGTTCCTCTTTCAAATTGTACGCTTGTTTCTCCAAACTTATTGAAGCCGAAACCGGCGGCGGCTGAGATGCCCATCGCCGCATGGGCAAAATCCCAAGGTTTTCCGAAGCGCGATCAGCAAACGCCAGTGAGCCCCGGTTGACTGCCAACAACCTATCCTCCGGCGAAGTCGGGGCCTCTGCTAATCACCCCTGCCCTTAGCAACCACGCGAGCCGGGTATGCTGGATTGGAAAATCGAGTGCTGTAACCGAGCGCTCGTAGAGGAGTTTTCCGAGAACCAGAATAGTTCTCCCAGATTCCACGTAGGTACGAGTTTTGTACCGTGACGCGCCTTCGGACCGGCTGTATATAAGGTTACATTTGAAAATGATCGGTGGCCATCGCTTTTCAGGTTTAGCCGCGTACGCTCGGATGCACGAAATCGGCAGCGGGAAGCGAATATCCCCGTCAGAAGACGCTAGCGTTCTTCGGCTTAATTGATGCCGGTCTTCAGTCCCGCGGTGTTTCGCGCAACGCGAAAACGCGCTTGCCCGGCCTGGACGAGCTACTGCGGAGCGTCGGTGCCGGCGGGTCGAGGGCTCGATTTCTGTGGGATCCGGAGGTGGACAGCCGCACAGAATCCGCCTCTTTTCGTTTGTGAAGAGCCTCGGTCTTTCCCCCTTGCCGAGCACACACACCGTGTCCGCAATTCACGGTTTCGATTGTCCTAAGTTCATATCAACCAATTCGCGTCGACTGGCGTCTAATCTGCAAGACTGGGCCGAATGCGACGCGCGGCAGGGAAACTCGGTGTTGGTTTGTGCGCAATCGTTCTGGCGTCCTGCGGGCGTCGGACGGGTTCGCCAGTCACCGAAGCTGCGTTGGTCACCTCAGTCCAGGCATTAGATCCCGCTAAACGCGAGATTCGGCTTACGGGCGCGCTCGAGGCCGTTCATTACACCAAAATCGTGGTGCCCACTATCTACGGTTCAGGTGGGCAGCAGACACTCACCCGTCTGGTGCCCAATGGCGCGCATCTGAAGGCCGGGGATATAATCGCCGAATTCGATCCGACTCAACAGCTCGATAACGCGCGCGACGCCCAGGCGAAATACGAGGATCTCGGCCATCAGGTCGAGCAGAAAGCCGCGCAGAACAGGGCCGATGCCGAAAACCGGGAAGCGGCTCTAAAGCAGGCCCAGGCGGCTCTGGATAAAGCCTTGCTGGAGTTGCAAAAGGGACCGATCCTGAGCGAAATCATGCGCCTGGAGAACGAGGTCAGGGCCGACATCGCGCGCAAGCACGTTGCCAGCCTGAAGGAATCCAATGCGGCCCGCGACCGGGCCGACGCGGCTGCCCTACGGCTCCTGGAGTTGCAGCGTGACCGGCAGAAGATCGCCCTGGAACGATGGCAGAACAATATCGCGCAACTTCAGGTTAGGGCGCCAATAGCTGGAATGGTTGCCTTACAGGTTCTGTACCGCAACAACACTATCACGCACCCGCAGGAGGGAGACCAGCTCTTCCGCGGTCAGCCCTTGGTCAGCATCTTCGATCCTTCCGAGATGTGAGTCCGTTGCGCGGTGGGAGAACCGGACGGAACTGCTTTGGTCGAGGGCGGGCGCGCCCGTGTGTACCTGGACGCGTACCCCGATCTGGTGCTGCCGGCCCATTTCGAGTTCGCCAGCCCGGTGGCCGCGTCCAATCTGGGCAGTCCGATCAAGACGTTCACCACGATTTTCAAGCTGGATCAGACCGACCCGCGCCTGATGCCCGACTTGTCGGCCGCACTAGTGCTCGAACCGCCAGCCTCTGCTGGAGGCGGCGCGAAATGACGGCCAGTTCGCGCCAACTCCGATTGTGGACCGGGCTTGTCGGGTTGCTCGCGATTATAGGAGCCGGCTCCGCCGGCGTATACCGGCTGGAAAAAATCCAGCAGAGCGCGGCCACGCTGCCCATGGCACCGGCGCGCCGGGCCGAGTTTCTCGTCATGATCCGTTGCCGCGGCGAACTCAAAGCCGGCCGGTCCGCCGAACTCTATGCTCCGGTTGTGCCCAATCTTCGCATCGCCTGGCTCGCTCCGCCGGGCGAGGCCGTACGCCGGGGAGATCCGGTCATCAAGTTTGACTCCAGCAGCGCGCAACAGCAGCTCGTGCAAAAGGAAGCCGCCTTGCGCCAGGCGCTGGCGACGCTGGCACAGGCCGTTGCGCAGGAACGGGAAACCGCGCAGCAGGACCAGAGCGACCTGGCCGACGCCAAAACGAGGGTAGAGGTCGCGCGCCTCGAGGCGTCCAAGGCCGAGATCGTCAGCCGCATTCAGGGAGAAGAAAACCGCATCGATCTGGGCGTCGCGGAACAGAGCCTGAAAGTCGAGGAAGCCACCGTGGCCTTGCACGCGACCGCCAGCAAGTCCCGCATCGCTTCCCTGACACGCCAGGTGCAAACGGCCCAGGCGGACGTCGATATCACCAACAGGCGCTTGGCCCAGATGGTCATACCCGCGCCGCTCGTCGGGTTTGTGGTCATCGAGCCCAACTTCAACCAGTGGCCCAACACCCGGCCTTTCCGCGAGGGCGACAATGTGTTCGCCGGCATGAACCTGGCCGAGATGCCGGACCTTTCCACCCTGATGATGGACGCCAAGGTAGAAGAGATCGACCGCGGACGTGTGGCGGCAGGAGATGGAGTGCGGATTCACATCGATGCGCTGCCCGAGTTGGATATGCCCGCAAAACTTGACCAGATTTCCCCGATGGCGGAATTGGGAATCGAGATGCCGCCGACGCGCAGCTTTCGGGCCTACGCCACGTTGCCGCATCCGGATCGCCGCCTCCGGCCCGGCATGAATGGCGGCATGGACATCGTGATCAACCGCATTCCCAACGCGATCAGTATTCCGTCCAAGGCCCTGTTCACGCGCGCCGGCAAACCGGTCGTTTATCTCGCGAGCCGGGGCGGTTACAAGCCGATTGAGGTGCAGGTGCAAGCGCGAAATCCGGACGAAGTCGCCGTGACCGGCGTTGCGGCTGGGGCCTTGGTGGCTCTGGCCGATCCGGCGAAAGTCGAGCCGGTGAAATGAAGCGCCTGCCGGTTCCGCTTGCCGCGCTCGCCGTGTTGGCGGTTCTTGCCTGGGGCTCGCTGCGCGTGGTCCGCATGACCGCTAGCGCGAGCTGGGCCGCCGGAGTCCCCACCACACACGTTAAAAAAGGCCGGGTTACGATCACGGTGACGGCGCGCGGCGAGTTGCAGGGCGGAAACTCCGAGATGATGGTCGTCCCCGTGAGCGGCGGCGGTGACATGGCCATCACGTTTCTGCGCGAGCCTGGCGAGTTGGTGAACGCCGGCGAGACGGTGGTCGAATTCGATACCACCCAGCAGGAATTCAATTTGCGGGAGGCTCAGGCTGATCTCATTGAAGCCGAGCAGCAGGTGATCCAGGCCGAGGCCACCGCCGTCGCCACTGATGAGGAGACTCGCTTTGCCGTGGCGGCGGCCGAGGCGGATGTCAAGCTGGCGGAATTGGAAGCGCGGCGCAACCCCCTGCTGGCCGCGATCGCCGCCCGCGAGAACGATATCGCACTGGAAACCGCCAAAAACCACTTGCTCCAGGCCCGGCAGAATCTGACTAACAACCAGGCCACGATGGCGGCCGGCATTGCCATACAGAAGGCCGGCCAGAACAAAGCCAAGGTTATGGTGGACATGGCGCAGCGCACCATCGACAGCATGGTTCTGAAGGCCAAGACGCCGGGCTACGTCAATGTCCAACAGAATAGCAATCAAAACCTGATGTACTACGGGATGCAGCTCCCGAATTTTCAGACTGGGGACTTCGCCCGCGCCGGCCAGGTGGTGGCCCAGATTCCCGACCTCAACCATTGGGAAGTCCTCGCCAATATTCCGGAGATCGATCGCGGGCACCTGAATCCCGGCCAGAAGGTCACTGTGCGGGTGGCGGCCTTGCCGGGACGCCAGTTCCCCGGCCACATCAAAACACTCGGCGGCACCACCGGTCCGCCCTGGAACCGCTTGTTTGAGTGCCGGATTGCGCTCGATCGGGCGGGGTCCGAGTTGCGTCCGGGTATGACCTCCAATCTGGTGATCACCGTGGACTCGCTCGATGACGCTTTGTGGCTTCCGGCGCAAGCGGTTTTTGAAAGGGACGGCCACGCCTTCGTCTATCTACGCACCCCGCAGGGTTTCATGCTCCACGATGTCACCCTGGTACGGCGCAGCGAAAGCCAGGCCGTGCTCGCTGGGATCCGGGAGAATGACGTGGTCGCGCTTTCCAATCCCGATCAATCCAGTAAATCGCAGGGCGCCGCGGCCGGGGGCGTCATGAAGGCCGTCTCCCGGTGATGCTTCTTTCCGATCTCGGCCAGGCCGTCGCCAATCTGCGCGCGCAGAAGACCCGCACGCTGCTCACGGCGCTAGGCATCGTCTTCGGCGTGGGTTCGGTGATTGGCATGCTCGCGATCGGCTCCGGCGCCAAGGAGGAGTCGCTGCGCTTCATCGAACAGCTCGGCGTGCGCAACATTCTGATCGATACGCGCCAGGCGTTAAGCCAGGAAGAACTGCAGCAGCGGCGCCGCTCCTCGCCCGGGCTATCCGCCCGCGACGTTCGGATTCTGCGCACCAATATCGAGTCGATCGAGACTCTGTCGGACCGCCGCTCGATCCATCCGCAGCGCGTTCTGCCGAAGCCTTCGCGCGACGTTCCTGAGTTGTACGCTGTGCGGCCGTCGTACCGCATCATTCACAGCCTGCGGCTCGCCGAAGGAAAGTTTTTCGACGAAGCAGACGACGATCGCAGCGCCACGGTCTGCGTGCTCGGCGAGGCCGCCAAGGTAAACCTGCTGGGCTATGATCCCGCCATCGCCAAATACATCAAGATCAATGACACGTGGCTGGAGGTGGTGGGCGTTCTCCAGGAGCAGATCATGGCCGGCTCGCAGTCCAGCGGCGGCGCCATGCAGGACATCAACAACATCGTTTACATCCCGTTGAACACCATGCAGTACCGCTTCTGGGATCAGAGCGCGAACCTGCGCGATGAGCTGGATGGCATCGAACTGCGGCTCAAGCCGGGCGCCGACAGCATCGAGGTAGCCAAAGTGGTCACCGCCGTCTTGAATTCGACGCACCACAACACGCAGGACTTCACGGTGACCATTCCCGCCGCATTGCTGGCCCAGCAGCAACGCACGCAAACGATCTTCACTTATGTGATGGTGGCGATCGCCGCCATTTCGCTGCTGGTTGGCGGCATTGGGATCATGAACATTGTGCTAGCCACGGTCATGGAACGCACCAAGGAGATCGGAGTGCGCCGGGCTACGGGAGCGCGCCGGTTCGATATCCTCCGCCAGTTCCTCATCGAGTCTGTCCTGATTTCCGTAGGTGGCGGCATGCTGGGAATTGGATTCGGTTTTTTCCTCGCCTGGCTGATCGCGCGCACCGCCGAATGGAAGACCATCGTCACGACGGCCTCGGTGGTGATCGCCTTCGGCGTCTCCGTGCTGGTGGGCGTAGTGTTCGGGATCTATCCCGCGATGAAAGCCTCGGAGATCAGCCCCATCGAAGCGCTGCGGTATGAGTAGCGCCAGCGATTTCATCGCCATTTTGCGACCATGACCTTTGTCGGTCCATAAAAAGCAACTGAGGCCGGCAGTTGAGTCAGTTCCCGAACTCACCGGGAGTGTACGGTCCCGCGGAATTTAAGGCAGGTCAGTTCGCAACGAGTGCAGCGGTACGGCACGATCATTAGCGCAAGCACTCTTTCCAACAGACTGCGGCGATAG
>JAGWQP010000477.1 GCA_028876805.1 Acidobacteriota bacterium
ACTCGAAATGAAACGCACCCTCGAAGCGCGCAAACTGATCGAGCGCGCCAAGGGCATTCTGCAGCAGAAATACGGGCTTACCGAAGAGGAAGCGTATCTCCGTCTGAGAAACGAGAGCCGCCGGCTTCGGCGGCCGATGCGAGACCTCGCCGAAGCGGTCATTCTCGCCGAGGATTTAGAGAAGAAGAAGACCGACGTGTAGGCAAGGAAAAAGTCAAAAGCTAAACCTCAGAGATCAAAAGTAAGCCGGTGCGGTCTGCCGCCAGTTTCAAAAAAGCCGAGGGCCAGGCGTACCGGATCACCTTTAACTTCTGCTTTTTGACCGCGGATCTTTCTTGTTAGGTGTGTTTGGCGACCCACAATAGCAGCCCGAAAATCACTACCGGAATGAGCGCCAGCATGATGTAAAACGCAATCTGGCGAAGCCAAGGCTTACGCCGCTTCTTCCAGTCGCGAAGCTCGGGTCGCTCCGCCACGCCGACCTGGTCCCGATGCTCCAGGTCCCACAAGAATTCCTTGGCCGTCGCATACCGGTTTTTGGGATCGCGCTCGAGCGCGCGATAGATGATCTCCTGCAGCTCCGCAGGGATACTGGGATCGATTTCACGCGGTGGGATCGGGTTGTTCAACAGACGGTCGTTCATGATGGCGAAGGCGTTGGGACCTTGGAACGGCACCTTTCCGGTCAGCATCTCATAGAACATAACGCCCAGCGCATAGATGTCGCTGCGGCCGTCGCCGCGTTTGCCTTTCACCTGTTCGGGCGAAATGTAGTCGGGTGTGCCCATCAGCTGGGAGAGCTTGGCGAATGTCAGGCGGCGTGATCCCTCGTGGCCGGCGATTCCGAAGTCGATCAGCTTGACGTGGTCCTGGTCGTCGACCATGATGTTTTCCGGCTTGAGATCGCGGTGGACCACGCCGTGACGGTGAATATAATCGAGCGCATCGCAAATCTTCTTCGTCAAATCCACGGCGCGTTCGATCGGGAGTTTTCTCTTTTCCATCTGGATCTGACGAAGCAGGCGGCCGTCGACCCACTCCATCACCATGTAGACTTGGCTGGCGTGGTCGTTGGCCATAACCTTCATAACGTTGGGATGATCGAGCTTCTGGCCGATGTCCTGCTCGCGTTGGAAGCGGTCGTAGAGGACCACGTCGGCTTCCATTTCGGGATGAGGAATCTTCAGCGCCACCGGCTGGCCGGTTCGGACATCGGTCGCGCGAAAAATCGAGGCCATCCCGCTGCGGGCCACCAGGTTTTCGATGCGGTAGTGATCCAGCACATCACCGGTGCGGAGGGCGTTCATCAGATGAGCAATTCAGCCGCCTGTCAGCGAAGCTTGTAGGGCCGGCCGCGGTACATTCCCACCCGTTCCACGGCGCGAACGCGAATCAACTGGACGCTTATATTGTCGCTGCCGTCGCGCTCATTGGCAAGTGCGACTAAGCGCTCGGCCGCGGTGGCGAGGTCCGAAGCACGGCCCGCCACCGAGCTGATCTCTTCTTTAGCCAGGGCGCCGTGCAGGCCGTCCGAGCAGAGCACGAGCAGGTCGCCTGGGAAGACTTGATGGTCGCTAGTTTCGACTCCAACAAACATGTCGGTGCCGAGCGACCGGCTGAGCAGGTGGCGCCGTTCCGACCGGGCTGCTTCTTTGGCGTTGAGAATCCCCAAGCGCACCTGGTCGTTGACCACGGTGTGGTCGCGCGTCAGTAGGGATGCATGTCCGCGGCGGACCAGATAACAGCGGGAATCGCCTACGTGCGCAATGGCCACTCGATCATAGCGTAAGGCGCAGGCGACCACCGTGGTAGCCATCGGCGTGCCGCCGGGGCTGGCGGCGCGTCCGGTCTCATAAACCTGCAAATTCGCAGCTTGCACCAGACGCTGCAGCAAGGATAGGTGGGACTCCCCCGCCACCGCCTCTTGGAAGCCACCGGTCAAGGTTTCGATGGCGACACGCGACGCGACTTCGCCTTTGTCGTGCCCGCCGACTCCATCGGCCACAGCAAAGAGCCACCCATGAGAGCGTGCCCGCGCGGGAGTCTCTGGGGCTATGTGCCCCAGGTAGTCCTCGTTGTGCCCTCGCACGCGCCCGGGATCCGAACGCTGCGCAAACTCCACCTCCAGCCC
>JAGWQP010000478.1 GCA_028876805.1 Acidobacteriota bacterium
GGTGCGAGAATCAGTTCATGCGAGCGCAGCTACAACGCGGCCAATCGCGCGGCGGGTGGGGGGCTGCTGTTACGTCATCGATTTGCATCCTACTGGTTGCACAGTCATGCGCGGCACAGAATAGCCCTGCGCCCGGGACCATCCGCGGCACCGTCGCGGACTCCTCCGGATCGATGGTGGAGGCCGCCATCGTCAGATTACAGGCGCCCGGGTCCACTGCCCTGCGCACTACTCTTACCGACCAGACGGGCTCGTTCCACTTCTCCGCGGTCGAGCCCGGGGCCTACACCCTCACCATCACGGCTGGTGGTTTCACGGACGAGAAGACCAATGTTTCCGTGGTTTCCGGGGAGAATCCACCGCTCCCTCCGGTCGTTCTGCAGATCGCACCCGCCATCAGCAAAGTGGATGTGACTCTGCCGCCGCACGAACTGGCCGTCCAGCAGGTGCACGCCGAGGAGAAACAGCGGTTGCTCGGGATTATTCCGAACTTCTACGTCACCTACGATCCCAATGCCGCGCCTTTGACCGCCGCCCAGAAATTTCAGCTTGGCTTGCGAAACCTCATCGATCCGGAGGTCATCCTGGGCAACGCAGCCGGCGCCGGAATCGAACAATGGCGCAACACCACCGACCGCCAATTCGGCCAGGGGATGGAAGGGTACGGCAAGCGTTTTGGCGTGGACTACGCCGCCAGCGTCACCCACGTCTTGATTGGCCATACTCTCACCCAATCCGTGTTTCACCAGGATCCGCGCTATTTCTATAAAGGAACCGGCAGTCTCCGCTCGCGATTTCTTTACGCCGTTGGGACCGCGTTCGTTGCCAAGGGCGATAACGGCCACTGGCAGCCCGACTACTCCGATATCATCGGCGGCCTCGCCGCGCGGGAGATCTTATCCCCCCTCCACTCCTACACCTCTCGGCCGGGATTGCGCGCTTTCCATGGTTTTCTGCTGGGTTTCAGCGGCAGGGCATCCGATCATCTGGTGCAGGAATTCATCTACCGCTGGCTGACGACCCATGTGCCGAAAACGGTGGCGCGGCGGCACCCCGTTCTGCACGAAGGCACGCCGATATCGCTGTTTTCCATAGAGGATCTGCGTTCCGCCACAACGGGAACCGCGAGGCCGGTTACCTTCGTGCTCTCCAAAGACGTGGAGGCAGGCGGCATCATCGCCGCTAAAGCCGGTGCCAAGGTAATGGGCCAGGTCACTTCCACGGCCGCGCCGTCCGCCTCGGGCGCCGTCGATTCAATGCGTCTTTCGCTGGAAAACGTACACCTCCAAATCGGGGAGACGGACGTTCCGCTCCGAAGCACGTCGCAAAAAGTAGGAGCCGGTGTCGTGGAATATCATTGGCTGGAAGACACCGGCCGCGTCGCGTTGGTCCTGTATGTCGCCAGGGATGTAACACTCGCACCGGCCCGGTAGCGCCTACCGGCCCTCCTCACGCCTTCAGGCAGAGCTCTGAAATGGCTACAGCCTGTCTTACCAAGTAATCCCGATTGTGTTAGCCAAAAAGCTCTTAATTCGAGATCGTGCGCGGTTGCGATGTCGTGCAAAACGAGATCCCGGGAGCAGCGCACGTTCCAACTGGACGTGTAGTCGCCGCAGCTGAGAACTGACCCGCCGTAGTCAGTAGACGCCTACCCGAACTCCAGCATAGGCGCCGCCTAGTGGTGCGGAACCTCGCTGCGTCGGTCGGCGCCCCTCCGTTTACGCCGACCCAACGCGATTACTTCACCGTTGTTGCTATTGCCCCCCTGCGGCCTTTTCCCTCGCTCCCGACAACGCGCCCGCGGCAGCCTCTTCGATAATCTGAGCGACCGCTTGGGGCTGCGA
>JAGWQP010000041.1 GCA_028876805.1 Acidobacteriota bacterium
AGCCGCCGATTCCGCGCCTTCGATGCCGCGACCGGCAACCAGCTTTGGGAAGCGATTCTCGGCGGCAACGTCTCCGTAAGCACCATCACCTATGCCGTCGACGGCAAGCAATACGTCGCGGTGATGACCGGCGACAATCTGAAGGTTCCGGAACTGGCTAAAGAAGTGCCCGAGCTGCGAACGCCGGCGGGTCACAACGCCATCTACGTTTTCACTCTGCCGTAGCCTGGCTGCCCGTGTACGCCTGCGAGCCGACCTCAGATGCCGACCGCTTTCATGTGGGCTTCCGGATAACGCGCGCCTCGGGTGACGCCGTGCGGCGCAACTTCATCCAGCCGCTTCAGATCCGCGTCGGACAGCCGGATTTCGAGTGCATCGAGGTTCTGATCGAGATACGCGCGCCTCTTGGTGCCCGGGATCGGCACCAGGTCTTCGCCTTGTGACAGCACCCACGCCAGCGCCACTTGCGCAGGCGTGCAGCTCTTTTGTTTCGCGACCTCTTTGATGCCGTTGACAATCGTGAGGTTCGTCTCGAAATTATCCTCCTGGAAGCGAGGATTGAATCGGCGGAAATCTTTTTCGCTCAGGTCCCCAGTCGTCTGAAAGCGGCCGGTGAGGAAGCCGCGGCCAAGCGGGCTGTACGGCACAAAACCGATGCCTAGCTGGCGGCACGTGGCGAGTATGCCTTGTTCCGGATCGCGCGTCCACAACGAATACTCGGTCTGGAGCGCCGCAATCGGGTGCGTCGCGTGCGCCCGCCGGATGGTCGATTCTCCTGCTTCTGAGAGGCCCAGGTACCGGACTTTACCTTGTTCGACAAGCCGCGCCATAGCGCCCACGGTCTCTTCGATCGGGACCTTGGGATCCACGCGGTGCTGGTAATAGAGGTCAATCGTCGCGATGCGCAGGCGCCGTAAACTCGCTTCGCAGGCCTGGTGGACGTATTCCGGACGTCCGTTGACGCCCAGAAACGCCCCGTCCGCTCCGCGTACGTTGCCGAACTTGGTGGCGACGATCACCTCATGCCGCCTCCCGGCGACCGCGCGGCCCACCAGCTCCTCGTTCCGCCCTATCCCGTACATATCCGCAGTGTCGAGGAATGTGACCCCACGCTCGATGGCGTGATGAATCGTAGCGATCGATTCGACATCGTCGGTCTCGCCATAAAACTCGGACATCCCCATGCAGCCGAGCCCCAAGCCGGACACGACCAATGAACTCTTTCCCAATCGGCGATATTGCATCTTCGATCCCATCCGGCCTAGCGGAAGGCCTGTCTGCTTTTGCGGTTCTGTTCTTCTTTGATCCCCGGACCAAATAGAGTTTCGAAGAAACCCTGGCGCACGAGCCGTTCCACGGTGGTGTTGTCCACTACCGTGCGAAAATCGAACTTCTTCATCTGCGCCGCGACCTGTTCGTCGACCGGATGATCGATCATATATTGAACCGATGCCCGAGTCACGTAGGGCACGCGCTCGAAGGTGTTGGTTTTCGCGTAGCGATCGTACACGCGCTCCAGTTCGGCCGGGTCCTCGTGCGTGTACTTCAAGTAAGACTTTAAGGCGAATGCCTTGTCGTCATAGAAGCGCTTGATGGCTTCGGTGTGCGCCTTGATCAGCGCCTCGACGAGCAGGGGATTGGCCGCAGCCGTAGTTTTCTTGAATAAATAGACTGTGGGCGCGAAGATGTCGTCGTAATCGCTGGTATTGGCGAGGCTCTTGTAGCCCTGCTCTTCGAGCCGGAAGTACACCGGAGCGGTGATCATGGTGGCATCCACTCGGCCGCTGGTGAGCGCCGCCGCCCGGCCGTTGACGTCGGTGCCGATGGGCACCCATTCAACCTCGCGAGCGGTCAGCCCGAACTTGCCGAGCAGCGCCACCGCGTAGTTGTACGGCGCGTCGCCAATCTGGCTAACTCCGATTCGTCTGCCCTTCAGACCCGCCACGCCGGCCACGCTCTTGGCTGCCATCAAAGCGAACAAGCTTTTGCGGTACGGGCTGCCGACGATTATCAGCGACCCGTCCTTGGAGCTGGCGATCATGGCCTGCTCCAACGGATAATTCGTCATCACCGCTTGGCCGCTAACGACCATCGCGATCCCCGCCGGATGGACGCCGAAGACGATATCTGCGTCCAGGCCGTACTTGTGGAAGTAGCCGGCTTCGCTGGCGATATAGAGCGGCCACGTGGTCCCGGTGCGCGTGGCGTAATTGATGGTGACCTTTTGGAGCGGGGCGCCGCAAACCACAACAGCGGCGAGCGAGCAGGCGAGCCGAAAAACGCGGGCCATGCGCTATGCCCGCGCGGCTCCAGTAGTTGGAATGAGGCGTGTGCGAATTTGATTCATCACATCCGAGGCCAAAAACGGCTTCCGCAGAACCGGGAAGTTGTGCTCTTCGCACAACGCCTCCTCCTCGGCCGGCAGAATGGTTCCCGTCATCACGATCACCAGGAGGCTCGGATTTCCGTGCAAGAAGTCGACTCCCAGTTCCACCCCGTTCCCATCCGGCAACATGAAGTCCAGAAGCGCGGCGTTCGGTTTGCTCTCCTGCACCAGGCGCCGCGCTTCGGTCGCCGATTCCGCCGTGAGCAAGTTCCAGCCGGCGTCGGCCATCAGCCGCTCCAAGAAATGCAGCAGATCCCGATTGTCGTCCACCAGCAGCACGGTCGGATTGGCGGGCGCCGTCGCCGTTTGCTGTTCCACGGCGCGAATGTGAAGCGACCCCCCGTCTTCGGCTACATCCACGCGCACGCGCGATCCGGGGCTCACCTGGTTGGTCGCCACCAGTGTGGCCAGCGGCTGCGTCAGGTGGCGATGAATGGTCCGGTTGAGTTCCCGAGCCCCATATTCCGCACTGGTTCCCTTGTCCAGCAGAAACTGCCGTGATTCGAACGGTACTTCGAGAGTGAACGAGCGATTGCCAAGCCGTGTATTCACGTGATTCTGCAAATCCGTGATGTGGTGATCCAAAATAGCCGTGAGCGATTCTGCCGTCAGCGGCTGGTAGGTGATGATGCAGTCGATCCGGTTGACGAATTCGGGCGAAAACCGCTTCCTAACCGCAACCAGCGCGATGTTCTGCAGCTTGCTCGCAAGATCGGACCGCTCCATGCCCTTGACTGCCTGAAATCCGAAATCAGGATTGATCTCGCGCATCATCTCGCGAGCCCCCAGGTTGCTCGTCAGAAAGACCAGGCTCTTTTCGAAATTGACCGAGGAGTTGTCTCCCAGCCGCAGAATCCCCTTGTCCAGGACGCCCAGCAACAGCCGGGTCATCGAAGGCGCCGCCTTTTCGATTTCGTCGAACAACACCAGCGAGAGGTTGCATTTCTCGCTGGTCACACCGTTGAGCTTTTGTTGGGTCAGCATCGGCTGGGTCTCGCGATGCCCGAGATAGCCCGGAGGCGCTCCAATGAGTTTGGCCACCTCGTGCTCCATCTGGAACTCACCACAATCGATCTTGAGTACGTTTTTCTCGCTGCCGTGCAGGACCTCGGCCAGGGCTTCCACGGTTTTGGTCTTGCCCGTGCCAGTCGGTCCGAGCAGCAAGAACACCCCCACCGGACGCCCTTCCGGTGCCAGGCCGGCCTGGTACATCTGGATGTAGGGGACGATCACACGCGTGGCCGCCGGCTGGCCCACCACCTTTTGCGAGAGAATGGCCGTCAGATCCTCTGCCGCGTCGGTTGCCTGCTTCTTCGATCGGGGTTGTGTCCCTTTCGGTTTGTCCACCCCGGCCTCCGCCTTGATTATGGTGGATTGCGACCGGTTCACCCGGGGACGTCGGCGTTGATCCGGAGGGTCTGGTTCTTTCATTGCGGATGTCTTTCTTGAGCCTACTTACAACATTTTAGCGGGGCGTTCACGGAATCTGCTCAACCAGCTCCGAGACCGGGCATATGCCCCCACTCCCGTCTTGTATCATGCCCGGGGTCTCTCCGGGAAGGGTAACCTTGTACAGAACTTTCGTTTTGATACCTGCAAAGTGGTGCAATCCAGACGTTTAACGGTGCCGAAAGGTGATCCTTCCCTTGGTGAGATCGTAAGGAGACAATTCCAGCGTGACTTTATCGCCCGCCAGGACGCGGATGCGATTGCGGCGCAAACGCCCTGCCAGGTGCGCCAGCACGACGCGGTCATGATCCAGCTGAACGCTGAACAAGCCGCTCGGGAACTTTTCCAGAACCGTGCCGGTAACCTCGATGCTGTCCTCTTTACTCATACTCCTCGTCGCAACGGGAAGCGGGCCAGTCTCATCGGGGACCAACCCGCCCAACACCCATCAGGCGGCGGTCACGTTGGTCGCCTGCAGACCCTTTGGGCCTTTCGTCACCTCGAATTCCACCCTGGAACCTTCATCCAGCGTGCGGTAGCCTTGCGTCTGGATTGCCGAGAAGTGCACGAATACATCCTCTCCGTTCTCCCTTTGAATAAAACCGTAGCCCTTGGCTGCGTTAAACCACTTCACCGTGCCTTTTTCTTTCATCTGCTCTATCCTTCTGACAAAAAATGCACTCAGGCTCCCGTTGTCCAAGAAACAAAAAAGGGGGTGCGGATGGACTCACGCAACCCCCCTGTGCGACGAAGCGGAAAACAAGAGTCAAGTGCCATACTATTATACAACAGGCGCCGATTCGGGCGTCCCGGCTTGCGTGGTTTCCTTTGAGTTTTACCGGTTCCGCTTTCAGTTCCAGGCCCTCGAACCGGTGCGTTTTCCAGACCAAGCAGGCGCTAACGCCGTACGCGGCGCCTGGGGCACGCTCCTTCGCCAGTCGGCGCCACGCGAGGTCTATCAGAGGATCTTCGAACCGGGCGGCTCGTCGGCGAGCGGCCCGAGCGGCCTTGCCGATTGGCCGCGTCCCTTCGTCTTCCGGACCGCCCATCTCGATGGGGCCATCGTCCAGCCGGGCGAGCCTTTTTTCTTCGATGTCCACGTCTTCGACTTAGAGCAGCCCATGCTCAATTACTTTCAGTCGGCCTTCGCCCAACTGGCTGCCCAAGGCATCGGGCCCAGGCGCGGGCGGGCGCGGCTCGTCGACGTAGAGGCCCTCGATGTTTCCGGCCAACCGGCGTCGCTGGCTTGTTCGCTCCCGCTCGACCCCGAACCCGTGCTGATCGACGCAGTGACTGTGCGCTTCGCAACACCAACCGAGCTGAAGTCTGGGCGCCAACTCACCGTTCGCCCTGAATTCGCAGCTTTATTTGGCCGCTTGCGTGACCGGCTCGGTACCCTGCGCGCGCTCTACGGGCGAGGCCCGCTCGAAGTTGACTTCCCAGGCCTGGGGGCGCGCGCCGCCCAAATCACGCTCGGACGGTGTGAGCTGAGGTGGAAAGGCGCAGCGCGCACATCCAGCCGCACGGGCCAGACGCACCCGTTAGGAGGCTTTACCGGCGAAGCCGAGTACCAGGGAACTCTGGCGGAATTTCTGCCCTGGTTGCGCGCCGCTCGCTGGGTCGGCGTCGGCCGCCAGACCGTCTGGGGCAAGGGCGACGTGCGCGTCATCCGCGAGCACTCGGCGTGATTCCTTGAGCAACCATCCACCAGTCGCCGAGGCGCTCGTAGAATTCAAGATCTCTGGCGCGTCGGGGCGGCGTTTTTTTAGAGACGGCACTCCGTCGCTTGGGCGAGTGCGGGATCAATCGGCGTGGGCGCGTGCTACAGTGAAAGTGTTTCCGACTCATGGAATTCCTGGAAGGGCTGAACGCGCCGCAGCGGGAGGCCGTGAGCCACACCGAAGGCCCCCTGCTGATCCTGGCCGGTGCGGGCAGTGGAAAGACCCGCGTCATCACTCATCGCATCGCTCACATCATCACTTCCCGGCACGTGCCCCCTTCCGCCATTTTGGCCGTGACCTTCACCAACAAGGCCGCCGGCGAGATGCGCGACCGGGTGGCTGTGCTGCTCGAAGGTCGCCACCTCGACTCCTGGCCCACGGTTTCGACCTTTCACTCCTTCTGTGTCCGGCTGCTCCGGCGTGACGGCGACTCACTCGCGCGCATCCGGCACGGCTTCACCCGGCGTTTCAGCATCTATGACGATGACGACCAGTTGCTCATCATCAAGGCCGCCTACCGTAACCTCGGCCTGGACGAGAAGGATTTTGTGCAGTACCGCGTGGCGCTCTCGCGCATCAGCCATGCCAAGAACCTGAAGCAAACACCACAGGACTTCTACCGCGCCGCCACCACCAAGGAACAAGAACGCCTAGCCGCGCTCTTCGAGGCTTACGAGCGCGCCCTGCACACGGCCAACGCTCTTGACTTCGACGACCTGCTTGTTGAAGCCGTGCGCCTGCTCGAACACGACCAGCCCACTCGCGAGGCCTGGAATCGCCGCCTCAGCTACATCCTGATCGATGAATATCAGGACATCAATCGCAGCCAGTACGAGCTGATACGCCTCCTCTCGGAGGCCCATCAGAACGTCTGCGTCGTGGGCGACGAAGACCAGTCGATCTACAGCTGGCGCGGCGCCGACATCCGCAACATTCTCGATTTCGAGCGCGACTTTCCCAAAGCCTCGGTCATCCGCCTGGAGCAGAATTACCGCTCCACCAAGAACATCCTGGCCGCGGCTTCGGCGGTGGTAGAAAACAATAAAGCGCGTAAGGGCAAGAAGCTTTGGACCGAAGCCGAAGCCGGCGACCAGCTCGGCCTTTACCCGGCCTTTGACGCCGAAAACGAAGCGCTTTTCATTGCCGATTCCATTGAGAAACAACTCGCCTCCTCTCCCGGTGACCACATCGCCGTTCTCTATCGCACCAACTCCCAGTCCCGGCAGATTGAAGAAGCGCTCCGCCGCTATGGGCGCAAGTACAACATCGTTGGCGGCTTCAGTTTCTATCAACGCGCCGAAATTAAAGATGCCATCGCGTATTTGAAACTGGCGGTCTCATCCGCCGACTCGGTCAGCCTGCTGCGGATCATCAACACGCCGGCCCGCGGCATCGGCCGTACCACGGTCGACGAGATCGAAGCGCACGCGCGCCAAAACGGTATTCCGCTGTGGACCGCTATCGAGGAGATCCTCGATGGCCGCCAGCTTTCCACCCGTTCGCAATCCGCGCTCGCGGCGTTCCGGAACCTGATTCGGGAATTGGCGCAGAGCGCCAATACCGAGCCGCTGCCGGACTTCCTCAAGTTCCTGCTCGAGCGCACCGGATACCGCAAAATGCTGGAGCGCGAGAAAACGCCCGAGGCCGAAGCCCGTCAGGAGAACCTCGAGGAGTTGATCACCGCTGCGGCCGAAGCCGTCGAGCGCGGGGAGACCATCGTGGACTTCCTTGACCACGCCGCCCTGGTCTCCGAAGCCGACGCCTACGACGAAAAAGCCGCCGTCACCTTGATGACGCTCCACAACGCCAAAGGCCTGGAGTTTCCGGTGGTCTTCATGGCCGGCATGGAGTTGGGCTTGTTTCCACACAGCCGCTCCATGAACTCCGAAGAAATGCTGGAGGAAGAGCGCCGCCTCTGCTACGTCGGGATGACGCGCGCGCAAAAACGCCTGATTCTGAGCTGGGCCAAATATCGCCGCCGCTTCGGTGGGGGCGAGCAGGAGCGCTCGACCCCGTCCTGGTTCCTGAAGGAAATTCCGCAAAACCTGCTGGTCAACCTCCGGCCCGAGGTTCCGCTAGGCGAAATCGATTTAACCGCCGAGCGCCATGACGCACGACAGTCGGCGCGTCGCAACACCTACACCGGCAAGACCTACAATTCGCTCGAAAACATCTCGGAATTCTTCGGCGAGCGAGGGATCGCCTTCAACGGGCCGCGACCTGGGCACTCTTCTCCTTCCCAGTCGCGCCCGTCCCCGGTATTCCCGCCGCGTCAGGCCCCCCCGGCCAAGCCGTCCTCTCCGGCCGCTGATGGCCAGGCGCCCTATCGTGCCGCCCGCACCGGCATGACCGTCGAACACCCCAAGTATGGCAAGGGCACCGTGGTGCGCCGCGAGGGCGAGGGCGAAAATGCTAAGATCACTGTAAACTTCCCTCGCCACGGCCTCAAGAAGCTCGTGGAAAAATACGCAGGTTTGAAAAGAGACTGATGAACACCAAGACCGTCACCGACAAACTGGAACGTAAGAAGCTGAAGCGCGCCGCGCGCAAGAAAGCGACCCCAAAAGCCAAGCGGGCAGCGGGCGTCGCCCGCGGGTCGCAAAAGAAAAAGATTCGTCACCAGGCGCAAGGCCAGCGCAAGCGATAGGCGTGGCGGCGCGCGTGGGCATCTTCCGCACGAAGAGCATCGACGTCCTGGTCGCCGTTTCCGAAGATCCGCAAAAAAAGCTCCGCCGCACTCTCGGCCCTTGGAGCCTCACCGCGTTCGGCATCGGCGCGGTGATCGGCTCTGGCATCTTCATCCTCACCGGCACCGCCGCGGCCGGCGAGGTACGCGGGTATAGGTCGCTGTTTAACGCCCCGGTCCTCGACCTCATCCGGCATGGCGCCCGGGCTCTGTCGATCGCCGGCCGTCCCGGCGCCGGCCCCGGCATCTCGCTCTCGTTCCTGCTCACCGCGCTGGCCTGCAGTTTTGCCGCGCTCTGTTATGCGGAACTGGCTTCCATGATCCCCGTAGCCGGGAGCGCCTACACCTACGCTTACGCCACGCTCGGTGAGATCATCGCCTGGATCATCGGCTGGGACCTCATCCTCGAATACGCCGTCTCCAACATGGCTGTGGCCGTCGGCTTTTCCGCGTATTTCAACGACGTTCTCGAAAACAGCTTCGGCATCCACCTGCCGGCGAAGTTGGCGAGTCCGCCCATCGCCGGAGGCCAATTCACCGGCGCCTGGTTCAACATCTCGGCGCTCATCGTTCTGCTCGTCCTCAGCTACATTCTGGTGATCGGCGTGCGCGAAAGCGCCGGTGCCAACAACGTCATGGTGGCGATCAAAATCGCCGCGATCCTGATCTTCGTTTTCGGCGCCGCCCATGCCGTCAAGCCCGCGAACTGGCATCCGTTCCTGCCGAACGGATTCTCGGGTGTCATGACCGGGGCAGCGATTGTCTTCTTCACCTACATCGGCTTCGACTCGGTCTCGACCGCCGCCGAAGAGTGCCGACGCCCGCAACGCGACCTCCCCTTCGGCATCATCATGACACTGGTCGTCTGTGCCGTCCTCTACATCGCCGTGTCCCTGGTGCTGACCGGCATCGCTCCCTGGAATACGCTGAACAACGCCGCGCCGGTTGCCAACGCGCTCAAGAATCTAGGCTTCAACGGCGTGCGGCAGTGGGTCGACCTCGGCGCGCTGATGGGCATGATCTCCTCGCTCCTGGTATTTCAATACGGCCAGGCCCGCATCTGGTTTGCGATGGCGCGTGACGGCCTGCTCCCCAAGTTCTTTGCGAAGGTGCATCCCACACACAACACCCCGTACGCCAGCACCTGGATCGCCGGCCTCTTCGTCGGCATCCCCGCCGGCCTGTTCGACATTGGGACGCTCGCCGACCTCGCCAACATCGGCACGTTATTCGCGTTCATTGTGGTGTCCACCGGCGTGGTCGTGTTGCGCAGGACCCAACCCGATCGCAAGCGCGCTTTCCGCGTCCCCGGCGCCCCGGTGCTGCCGCTGGTCTCGATAGCATTCTGCCTGGTGCTTATGGCAGCACTACCGTTGGAGACTTGGGTGCGCTTTTTCGTCTGGTTGCTGATCGGGTTTGGGATCTACTTTCCATTCGGCCGAAAGCGCAGCGCGCTAGCAGGGCAGCCTTAAACCGCCCCGATACTCAACCAGGATGATGGCATCACCTCAGGTACCGCTTGAGAGAACTTGCCGGTGTCGTGACGACACGGCAGGCACTGCGAAACTAATCCACTTCCCGAAGTCTCGCCATAAGGTTGGCATCCACACTCCCGGTTGAACCGCGACGCGGTGGCAGGTCCCTTTTGGATTGGAAGGTATCACCGAAGGTCGATTTTGGGGCGAGTCAGGATTCAACGAAATGTTTGGTCGTGGCGGACCGCGTGAAGCCGGCCGACTCGGTATCCACTCAGGTTCTCCCCACGCCATATCGTCCTGGCATACATCCACCGTCGGACGGAAACAATGCGACGGCGGGAGAGAGAGAGGATCAGTTTCTTGTCGACTCCAAAATCATTTGTTTCCACAGCTCTATGACGGTCCGCGTCTTGTCTAGCCAGAGCTGCTGGAGCCTGCGTGACGGCCGGCCTCGACGCGGCTTTCTCAAAGTGGGATGTCCCCTTCATCACGCAGAGCGGACCACGCTCCCGCGTCCGTTGAAAGGGAGAATTCGGGCCGAATTCCAACTAAAGCGAGTGACTGTCAGCAAGTCCTACTACAATGAAAAGACAAGGTTTCCGACGTGCCGGGATCCGCCCCGAATCCTCCCTATCGTTGGCTGGCGCAATACTACGATCAACTGTTCACCTTTCATCTCCCTTGGTTCGAGCAGGCGCGCCAGACAGTGCTGGGGCGCATTCTGCCAGGTGTTGCGTCCGCGTGCGACTTGGCCTGCGGTACCGGCACAACGGCCCTCCAACTGGCGCGCCGGGGAATCCGCATGTGGGGCGTGGATCTTTCCCCGATGATGTGCCGTCTGGCGCGCGAGAAGGCTCGCCGTCAACGCCTGCCGTTGCGCGTCATTCGCTCGGATATGCGGGATTTGCGGCTGCCTGAACCTGTCGACCTCATCCTGTGCGAATTTGATGCGCTCAATCACCTCACGCGGAAAGCCGATTTGGCACGCGTCGCGCGCGCTGTGGCACGCGCGTTGCGGCCCGGCGGGCACTTCTACTTCGATGTCAATAATCGCCTGGCATTTCAAGTTGTCTGGCCGGGCGCCTGGTTCAACGAAAGGCCCCGCGTCGCGCTCGTCATGCACGGCCGTTACGATCGCGAGCGGGAGCGGGGCGTGAGCGACGTCGAGTGGTTTGTTCGCGAGGGGAAATTGTGGCGGCGGCATCACGAGCGCATCGAACAAGTCGCGTGGACCGCCGCGGAGATACGACAGGCACTGCGCGCGGCCGGCTTCGACCGCGTCACCGCCTATGACGCCACACGCTTTTTTGTAGGCGATCCCAAGATCCGACCGGGCTGCCGCACCTTCTATCTGGCTCACAAGTCGACCTAAGAGCCGGTCACAAGGTCTCGGCAAGTCTTCGCAATTGATTTGCGCGACGTGCCGTCACCGCCGGCTTCCTGAGAAATTACGAGTCTGCGATTGTGAAATCGGGAAAAAGGCTCGGCACCACCTGCCGGCCTCGACGGTCCTGGCTGGCTAGCAAGCATGCTATGACAGTGGTACTGACCTTTGTGCAGTCGCTTTTGTGAACTCTCGAGTCTGGAAGTTCACCGATTGTGCATGATGGTTGATCGGCTTGAACAGCCATAAGGCAGCCATTTGCCACGATGCGGCACTGCCTTTTCGGCTCAATCAGCCCGCAGCAGCATGAGCCCAGAAGTTTCGGCCGAGGGCTCGCGATCAGTGGTCATCGAACGATCGGAATATCGGGACTACGACGGGAGCCGCGCGACCTGATGGAGGGTAAAAGTCCGGCTCCCCATCCGCTGTGCGGGATCAAGCCGAACCGGATCGTGTCGGACGACAGAAAACGGAATAGGCTGGAGAGTCTTTCCTTGACGCCCTCTGCGCAAGGAGCAACTCCGGGCGTAGCATCCTTGGGCGAGGCATAACGCTGGGACTCAACGGCGAGTTCTTGCGCGTGGCGTTCTGTACACATCTTGACGCCGCTCCGTGTCGCGATTCGCGTGATTCATGTGTCGCGATTCGTGTGATTCATAGGGTCCACACCACAGTTTTCGGTCTCGGGCGGTCGAGTCGGAAACCGCCGCCGCGGGCCATTCCTCGATTTCGTACGCCGGTGGGGAAGCCTCGACACGCCGCGCATCGTGGTGATTCCCCCTCGGATTCGCCTGGCTTCCCACCCAGCGACGTAGACACTCACGCGAGCGACGGGTGGTAGCATGAATGCACTCGTTCGAGATTTGGGCCATTCGGCGGCCGAGAGGCGGGGAGGATCACCCCCTTCGTTTAAGCGGGAGTCTCGATCGGTGTCGTGACCGTGAAAGGACTCCCATGGTCACCGAAGAGGTCATGCAGGCGAACGATGAGGTAATCCTCACTGAGTTTTCCCGATAACCATTCACCAGGGCGTGCCTGCCGACTTTAGAGGCTTCATCCACCTGGAGGAGGGTACCTAGCCGGAATCTTCCTGACTCCAACCCGATCGTATACCGATCGATCCCTTGGAAGTGTTTGCTCACCGAGATGTGCAGAGTGTCGGGTCCCACCCCGACCTGTCCGCCTGCTTTTTGAAGTGCGTGCTCGTCTGAAAGGGCTGGTTCAAGTACTGCTGATCCTCAACGAGGGTCGTCACAATCAACCATGAATCGCCATTCGGTTCCAGGGTGCGATGGAAGTACTCGGTCAGGATGG
>JAGWQP010000479.1 GCA_028876805.1 Acidobacteriota bacterium
CGAGAAACAGAACACGCAGCAGGACGACTGGCCATTCGATGGTCACCTGCGTAAAGTCCAGGTACAAGAGAAAGGAAAGGTAGGCGGCTCCGGCGAGCATGGAAAACACGAGCGTGCCGAGGACGCCGAGCACGGTGGCCGCCGACACCACTGGCAGCAACAGCACCAACCAGTAGTTGCTGGCAATCGAGCCGGTATAGCCGATCAGCACGTAGCCCAGCGCCATCTTCAAAACGATCCAGAGAACGCGGCCGCGAGTAGAGGCCAGCTGAGGAATCTTCGGCTCGAGCACCTGCGCGATGGCCAGCGCCACCAACGGCACAATCACGTAGACGTCGAGAACCTCGGTGGTGGCCGCCATGGCCGGAAACAACAGCAACCAGACCAGATCGTGGGGGCGGACCAGGCGGGCCCAGTGTGGGAGCGGAGGATCGGACACGCAAGATATCCCAGTCGGGATTATGCCACAATAAAAATACACAAGGTCTAAATGTCCAACCCAAGCGCGCTGGACGAGAACCGGCCTGCCGGTTCCTCATCCGAAACCCCCAACGAGTCCGCCGAAACCTTCGGAGATATCCTTTCCGAGTACGAGCAGTCGCACTCGCATAAGCCGGAGGGAGGCGCCCAGGGCTTAGAAGGCACGGTCATTCAAGTGACCTCGGAAGCGGTGATGGTGGACATCGGCTTCAAGACCGAAGGCATCGTTCCCCGGGCCGCCTTTGAGAGCGCCGGAGAAACGGTGAAGGTTGGCGACAAGATTGCGGTTTCCGTCAAAGGCCGCGATCCGGAAGGCTATTACGAACTGAGCCGCCTGCGAGTCGAGCGGCCAAAAGACTGGACCGCACTCGAGAAAGCGTTTGCCGACAAGGCTCCCATTCTGGGTGTAGTGACGGGGGCCGTGAAAGGCGGCGTCACGGTCGACGTCGGTGTGCGCGCGTTTATGCCGGCTTCGCGCAGCGGCGCCAAAGACGCGGGCGAAATGGAGAAACTGATCGGCCAGGAAATTCGCTGCCGCATCATCAAGCTGGACGTGGCGGACGAGGACGTGGTGGTCGATCGCCGTGCGATCGCCGAAGAAGAGGAGCGCGCCCTCAAACAACGCCGGTACGCGGAAATCAAGGAAGGCGAAACCGTGACCGGCACGGTGCGCAGCCTGACCGATTTCGGCGCCTTTGTCGACATCGGCGGTGTCGACGCGCTCGTCCACGTGGCCGATGTCTCGTGGGGACGGATCAACCGAGCTTCCGACGTCCTGGCGGTCGGCCAGCAGGTCGAGGCCAGGGTGCTCAGAGTGGATGCCGCCAAGCACCGGATCTCTCTCGGCCTGAAGCAATTACTGCCGCACCCCTGGGAGCACGCCGGGGAGAAGTACAAGACCGGCGACCGCGTCGGTGGCACCGTCACGCGCGTGACCGAATTTGGTGCCTTCGTCGAGCTGGAGAAGGCGATCGAGGGGCTGATTCACGTCTCCGAGCTCTCGTGGTCGAAGAAGATTAAAAAGGCTTCCGACGTGGTAAAGCCGGGCGATGCCGTCGAGGTCGTTATCCTCGGTGTCAACCAAGCGGAGCGGCGAATTGCGTTGGGGCTGAAGCAGGCCTTGGGCGACCCCTGGGCTGAGGTGCCTCAGAGATTTCCCGTCGGATCGGTGGTGGAGGCCCCGGTCACCAGCCTGACCAAGTTCGGTGCGTTTGTGCAACTGGCCGAGGGCGTGGAAGGCATGATCCACGTGGGTGATATCAGCGCGGAACGCCGCATCAATCATCCGCAGGACGCGCTCAAGCTCGGGCAGCTGGTCAAGGCGCAGGTCCTCGAGGCCGACACGGAGAAGCGCCGGCTGCGGCTCGGGATGAAACAGCTTGTACCCACCACGATCGATGAATACATTGAGGCTCACCAGGAAGGCAGCGTGGTAACGGGGCGGATCGCGGAGGTCTCGAGCGGCCGTGCGCGCGTGGAGTTGGGAGAAGGGATTCAGGCCGCCTGTCCACTCGGCGCCGAGACGGTCGCGGATGAGACCACGGCCGGCCCATCCAGGGCCGACCTCTCGTCGCTCACCTCGATGCTTGAAGCGCGGTGGAAAGGCGGGCCGGGGGGAGGCGGCACGCGCCGGGAGCCGGTGCGGGCGGGCCAGATTCGTAGTTTCCGCGTCGTCAAGCTCGATCGGGCTGCCAAAAAGATCGACGTGGAACTAGCGTAGACCCCCACGCTGGCGTACTCTGAGAGGGTGCTTGTGTCAAGCAAGGCTGCGACCCTGGTTTGGGTGGCGGTGGCGTGGTTCGCGGGCCGGCTTAGCGGTGCCGACCCACCCCGGGCCGATATCGCCAACGGCTTGATTCGGGCGGGGCTTTACCTGCCCGACCCGGAGAGCGGCTACTACCGCGCCACACGGTTTGACTGGTCGGGCGTCATCTCGAGCCTAGAGTACAAAGGCCACTCTTACTTCGGCCCGTGGTTCGAGAAGTACGACCCTAAGATCCACGATGCGATCATGGGTCCGGTGGAGGAATTTACCACCGAAGGCCCCGGATTCGGATACCAGGACGCCCAGCCCGGGGGGACGTTTTTGCGGATCGGCGTGGGGGCCGTTCGCCGGCCGGCCCAGCCGCCCGTGGAGCGCTTTTTCACCTACGACATCATCGACCATGGCCGTTGGACCATCCAGCGTGGGCCCGACTGGATCGCCTTCACCCACGAAATGCCGCCTACGGCTGGCTACGCCTACGTCTACCGGAAGACCGTGCGGCTGACCAAGGACAAGCCGGAGCTGGTACTGGAACACAGCCTGAAAAACACAGGTAGGCACACGATCTCTACCAGCGTCTACGATCACAATTTCTTTGTCATCGACGAACAACCGTCGGGACCGGATTTCGTGGTGAAGTTCCCCTTCGACGCCCAAGCCGACGGCAACCTAAAGGACATTCTGGAGCTCCGCGACAAGCAGGTGAGGTACCGCCGGAAGCTTGAAAAAAACGAAACCGTGATCACACCGATCTCCGGGTTCGGCCAAAGCGCCAGTGATTACGAGATCGCGGTCGAAAACCACAAGACCGGCGCCGGCGTCAAGGTGACCGGCGACCGGCCCCTGACGCAGGTTGTTCTCTGGTCGGCGCCTCGGGTGCTGTCGCCGGAGGCCTACGTCTCGATGAAGATTGCGCCCGGCGAGGTACAAACCTGGCGTATGGCGTACGAGTTCTACACCCTTCCCACCGGCGAGACCCAGTAAGCGAGTTTGGGGCCGAGCGGCGCGCCCGTGCGAAAATGTGCCTATGCGCGCATGGCTGATGGACGCCTATGACGGCGTCGAGAAGATGCAGTTGCGGGAGGTGGCCGATCCCGAGCCGGGCCCGGGGCAGGCACTCATCGCGGTGAAATTCGCGGCGCTTAATCCGGCGGACGCGTTTTTGGCTCGCGCCATGTATCCGGCGAACCCACCCCTGCCGCACGTGCTGGGACGCGATGGCGTGGGAGAAGTCATCGAGGTGGGTCGCGGCGTCCAGAACGTTCGCACCGGCGAAGTGGTTGGGGTGCTGCGATGCGATGTGGGCGTGGCCACCTGGGGCACGCTGGCGGAGAAGACGGTGATTCCAGCAGCGAGCGCGGCCCCGGTGCCCAAGGGCTGGAGCTGGGAAGAGATGGCAGGTGCGCCCTTGGCGCTGCTGACCGCGTACCAGGCGTTGACGCAGTGGAGCGACCCGCCGGCACCGCCGCCGGCGGGCTCGGTGATCCTGGTGACCGGCGCTTCCGGCGGAGTCGGTATCGCCACCATTTATCTGTCGAAATCGATGAACCTCACGGTGGTGGCGCTTTCGCGCAGCGCGGAGAAGGGCGCGCAGCTCAAGGCGCTCGGGGCGGATTTCGTGTTTGATCCCTCGGCGCCGGATCTGCGGAGTGCGATTTCGGCCGCGATCGCGCCCAAGAAAGTGGATCTGGCGGTGGACAATATCGGAGGCGCGTTTTTCAACCAGGTGATCGCGATGCTCGGCTACGGTGGCCGCATCAGCGTGGTGGGGCGAAGCGCCGGCCCGGTGCCGGAGTTCAACACCGCGAGCCTATTCTTCCGCCGCAATCGCATCGGCGGGGTTGCGGTGAGCGATTTTACGCCGGAGTCGGCGCAAGCCACCTTTCGGGAAATCGTCTCCCGGTTGGATGGGATCGGTAAGCGTCCAGTCATCGACCGCATTTTTGCTTTCGACGACGTGAAGCAGGCGTTTGCGCGGCTCGGGCAGGGCCCGATGGGTAAAGTAGTGATTCGGGTGGCGGGTTAGCTCAGCTAGCGACGCGCTTCCGGATCGCGCTCGACTGACGGATGGCGCGGTCTTCCAGTTCGCCGCGTTCGAGGGCCGCCTGGTCGCGGAATTCGGTCTCGCCCAAGGCAGCGAGATTCGCATCCACGCTCAAAAGCATGGCGCGGACTGCTCCCGCCAATAGCATTGCGGCGCCGCCCAGGTCGGTCGCTACCGGGCCTTCGGCCAGTTCGGCGGCCTCCGCGCACACATTTAGCCCAGCTATGGCGGCGTTGGCCGCGGCCAGGGGCACCTCGGTTGCGCGGCGCAGGGCGGCCGCGATCGCGTGCTCGCGCTGTTCGCGCTCGGCCGCGGTGTCCTTGGGCATCCGCAGACAGCGCACGTATCTGGCGTAAGCCGCGGGATCCTCGTCCGCGAACCGGGCCAGACGCTCCGATTCGGCCCGGGCAGCCTCCATCAGCGCCTCCACACGGCGCCGGTCGCCGCGGAAGTTTTTGCGGCTGGCCGCGATCTCGAGAACCATCAGGACCAGATTCAGTGCACAGGAGGCCGAAACTGCCGCCACCGCCACTGCGGCGACGGAGGCATCCCGGCTGGCCACCTTCTCGCGAAACTCCTCGAGCGTCACGGACCACAACGAGGAGGCCGAAGCTGCGTTCATGGGTGCACTTTCATTGCGTCCCGCACCAGCAAGCCGGCCTCTTCGACGATCTCGGGTACCAGTTCTTCCTGCCGGTAGGCCATGATGTGCACGCCGGCCACCCCCTGGATTTCCCGGATCTGCTGGATGATTTCGACGCACAGGCGTTTTCCTTCGCCTTTGCCGCCCCGCTTCATTCGATCGATGATCTCATCGGGGATCGAGACGCCCGGGACATTGGCGCGCATCCATTCGGCTGCCTTCGCCGTGCGAAGCGGGCCGACGCCCACCAGGATGAAGACCTTTTGGTCGACACCCAGCTCGCGAACCTTGGCCATGAACTCCCGCAACCGCGCGACGTCGTAGCAGTATTGCGTCTGGATGAAGTCCGCGCCGGCGTCTACCTTCTTCTTGAGCCGGTGCGGGCGGAAGTCATAGGGTGGGGCAAAGGGATTCTCGGCCGCGCCCAAGAACAACCTCGGCGGAACCTCCAGTTTGCGCCCGCTCAGAAACTCGCCTTTGTCGCGCAAGATTGACGCCGTGCGCAGCAGGGTCATCGAATCGAGGTCGAAGACGGGCTTGGCCTGCGGTTGGTCGCCCGCCTGCACGCCGTCGCCGGTCAGGCACAACACGTTTCGCACACCCATGGCCGCCGCACCGAGCAGATCGCCTTGGATCGCGATGCGGTTGCGGTCGCGGCAGGAGACCTGCATCACCGGATCGAAGCCCGCGCGTGTAAGCAGAGCGCAGACACCTACGCTCGACATATGAACGTGAGCGCCGGAAGCGTCGGTAGCGTTGATGGCGTCGCACACCGGTGCGATCATGCGGGCCCGTTCGTAGACCGATTCGGGATCGGCGCTGTCGGGCGGGTTCAGTTCCGCTGTCACCGCGAATCGCCCCCCACGCAGCACCTCTTCCAGGTGCGAGCCGGATCTCATGATTCCCATCCGGCCGGGGGCTTCAGCAACTCCGGATGCAGATGATTCACCCAGGCCGAAGTGTCTTTCAGACGGCGGTCGACCGGCGCCAGGACGTGAAGAATCTCTTGCCCGTAGAGCGGCATCTTGCGCGAGCGCTCCCAGGCCTGAGACCACACGCACGGTCGGTCGGGCAGCACCTCACAATATCCGTTGGCTCGGACGCCGCCGCACGGGCCGTTGCGTAGCTCTTTGGGGCAGGTCATCGGGCATGTCATTCCGGTGCTGTGCAACACGCACTGCCCGCACATGCGGCAATCGAACGTGGCTCCCTTGGTCCATTTCTCAAGATGAATGAACAGGCGCTCCATCCGGCTGCCACGCTTCATGACACGGCGGAACGGGACGAGCATCTTAGACGTCCCGGCATACACCAGTTCCAACGCATGCGGGGAATTTTGGAGAAATCTGAGCATCCGCGCCTCTGAGGTTCCGTCTTCCAGTAAACAGTCTATCCTACCGCGGAGGGAGGACCGGGTCGGTGCGCTCGGCCGGCTGTAAGTCCGGGGCGAGGGGGCATCCCACGGCGTGCGAGAAGATTGCGTGCAGCTGACGAACGCCTTCGGTGAGCGCGGCGGGTCCCGGTTGCAGGATGAAAGTGGATTTCACCTCGTAGACGTGCCGGATGGTCGACCAGCCGGGGCGGCTACGGATCGCCGCCTTGGCCACCTTGCGGCCGCACCACGAGGCGACCACAATTTCGGGATCGCGCAGGCGCACCTCTCTCGGATCGACAATGCGATCCTTCGCGTCGTGGCGCGAGCGGAGCTCCGGGAAGACCGGGGCGCCCCCGGCGATCTCGATCAACTCGTCCACCCAGCGGATTCCGCTAATGAGCGGCTCGTTCCATTCCTCGAAGAAGACGCGCGGACGCCGCGGAAAACGCTGGGCGGATTCGGCAATCGATCGAAGACCCTGGCGCAGTTGCTCGACGAGCGACTGCCCGCGATCCTCCGCCCTCGTCAGACGCGCCACCGCGAGAATCATTTCGAGGATCTCGTCCACGGAACGCTGGTTGAAAACGAGCACGTTGAGACCCCGCGTGATCAACTCCCGCGCGATCGCCGCCTGCAGGTTCGAAAACCCGATCACCAGGTCGGGCGCCAGCTCGAGGATGCGGTCGAATTTCGCCGTGGTAAACGCCGAAACTTTGGGCTTCAGCCGGGCCGCGGGAGGCCGCGCCGTGAAGCCGGAGACGCCCACGATCCGCCAGTCCTCACCGAGCAGGTAGAGGACTTCGGTGGTCTCCTCGGTGAGGCAGACGATCCGTTGTGGAAAGCGCGAGCCGTTCATAGTGCTGAATAGCGCTGCCGGCGATGGAGCAGCCAGAGAAAGACGGGGCCGCCGATGAGAGCCGTAACGGCGCCCACCGGTAGCTCGATCGGGTCGAGGGCGATGTGTGCCACCAGGTCGGCTGCGATCAGGAACGCGGCGCCCATCAACAGCGAACCGGGCAGCACGATCCGCAAGTCTTCGCCGAAAAGCAGGCGCACGGCGTGCGGCACGATCAACCCAACGAAGCCGATGGCTCCGCCAACCGCCACGGTGACTCCCACCAGCAGGGAGCAGATCAGGTGTATCGCCTTCTCGCAACGTTCGACGTGGACGCCCAAAGCGCCAGCGGTTTCCTCGCCCATCGCCAACAGGTGGAGCTCGCGAGACAAAGCGAGCAGCGCGATCCAACCCGGTACGAGAAACAGGAGCATACGCCAGATCGTGTCGAAGCCGATCACTTCCAGGCTCCCGATGATCCACCGCAGAATCTCGAGTGCCCGTGCGGAATCCGTCACGTATTGGATGGCAAGCACGGCCGCCGAGGCGATCAGATTGACCACGACCCCCGCCAGAAGCAGAGCCCCGGGCAGCAGCAGACTGCCGCTGCGGGCAATGCGATGCACCACGCCAACTGCGACCATGGCCCCGCAGAATCCCGCGATGAACACCACGGGAACCCCTGAGAATCGCGTGCCCCATCCCAGGGCGATGGCGACGCTGGCGCCGACGGCCCCGCCACCGGAGACACCGAGGGTGGCCGGTTCGGCTAGCGGATTGCGGAACAGTGCCTGCAAGGCTGCACCCGCGACCGCCAGCGAGGAGCCGATCAGAGCGGCCATCGCCACGCGCGGCAGGAGCAGTCGGAAGAACAACGTCCGCGCCATCGGGTCGCTGCGGAGCTCCGCGAAATTGAGAGGCCGGCCTCCCGCCCACAGGGCTAGCAGGGCCAACAATACTAGAAGCGCGGTCAACAGCGCCAAAGCGCGCCACAGGCGAGTAGTCGTCGCCTCGCCCTGGCCTCGTTTCTGCATCAGTTGGACCAGATCAGCGTGCGGCCGTCCACCCGGCGCGTGCGTACATGCGGGTCTTCGTACACTTCGCCCAGCACCGCGTCGGTGAGCACCTCCTCGGGCCGGCCTTCGGCGAGCAATCGGCCCTGGCGCAGGGCGAACACATGGTCAAACGGCGGGTCGATCAAGTGGAGGTCGTGGGTGACCACCAGTGCGGTGAGACCCTGCGCATCGCGCAACCGGGTGAGCGTGCGGATCAAAGCCGCCCTGTGCTTCAAATCGAGCGCCGCGGACGGTTCGTCGAGCAGCAGGCACTGCGGTTCCTGCGCTAGCGCCCGCGCCACGGCGACCATCTGGCGCTCTCCTCCAGACAGTTCCGTGACGCGGCGTGCGGCCAGATGTGCCGCGTCGACGGTTGCCAGCGCCTCCATCGCGCGTTCGCGGTCGCGCGCGTCCTCAAAGCGGAAGCGCGGCGTGTACGGGCTGCGGCCGGTGAGCACGACTTCGAGCACCGTAAACGGAAAGGCGAGCGGGGTGGCTTGCGGCACGTAGGCGATCCGCTTGGCCAGATCCCGCCGCGCGAAGGAGCGCAGGCGGGCGTGTTCGAAGAGGATGGCGCCGCGGACCGGATCGAGGAGGCCGGCGAAAAGCCGGATCAGGGTTGACTTGCCGCAGCCGTTGGCGCCGACGAGTGCGCTCAGTTTTCGACGCTCAACTTGAAGCGATACGCCACGAATCACCGGTGTCGTAGCGGTATACGAAAATTCGACCTCATGCGCTTCCAGGATCGGACTCAACGGCCCTCCCAGTCGCCGGCCGGCACTTCCGGGTGCAGAATCCGTGCAAACAAGGCCGCGGTCTTCGCGATCATCTGCGAATCGTGGGTCACGAATTCCTCGCGCACGATATGCACGTTGTTGCGGCGGACCGCGTTTAGCTCCGGCAGTTGCCACCAGGCGGCCGCCGGGTCCGGTCCAGCTTC
>JAGWQP010000480.1 GCA_028876805.1 Acidobacteriota bacterium
ACCGTACTCCTTCTGAAGCATCCGATGCTGCTGGCGGTCTTCGCCCTCGGGCATAGCTCACTCTAACATAACTGCCGCTTAATTGCCGGAGTGTTTTCCGTGCAGTCCGCAATGGTGCTTATCGGTCTTGGCAGTTTGAAGGCACGTTTTACAGAGATCGAAGTATCGGTAGCTTACAATGCCGCTCTCCAGCTCGGGAGCGCCGAGCACACCGGTGGCTTGGCGACTGTACGCTCACGTGGTTTCCGTAGGCAGCGTTTTACGGGACCAAAGCCCGAGATTCTGTCCGGATAGCTCAATCCTGGAAGCAGCCGGCCCAAGCCGTTCGGCCGCTCTTCCAGCAAATTTCTTATCGGTCACGGCGTCATCGGCGCACTCGCGTGGTACGCTTTCTGGTATGAATTTGACCAGCATCGCGGCGCTCGTCGCGTTATTGGTCCTAATGTCCGGTCTGCGGATCGCGAGAGAATACCAGCGTGCTGTCGTGTTTCGATTGGGACGCTACACCGGGCTGCGCGGCCCCGGTCTGTTCTGGCTGATTCCGCTCGGTATCGAGAACCAAGTACGCATCGACCTCCGAGTGGTCACCGCTCCAATCGAACAACAGGAAACCATCACGCGCGATAGCGTAACGGTGAAGGTGAATGCCGTACTCTGGTATCGCGTTAGCGACCCCCAGAAGGCCGTTCTGAATGTAGAGAATTTCCGTGTTGCCGTCCAGCAGGTCGCGCTCACGAGCCTGCGAAACGTTATTGGACAGCATGATCTCGACGAAGTTCTGAAGGCGCGCGACCAGATCAATAGGATATTGAGCAGGAACGTGGTTGAGAACATCACTCCCTGGGGAGTCGCCGTCGAATTACTGGAGATGAAGGATGTGGAGATTCCTCAGGACATGCAGCGCGTCATGGCCATGGAAGCTGAGGCGATGCGGGAGAAGCGCGCCCGCATCATCAAAGCGGACGCCGAACTGGAGGCGTCGAAGAAACTAGCGGAAGCGGCGCAGTTGATGGTCGGGAATCCCGCCGCGCTTGAATTGCGTCGCATGCAGATGGTGGCCGAGGTGGGCGCGGAGAACAACAGCACTACCGTAATTATGATGCCCGCGGAGTTTGTTCACATGGCAGGAAGTCTGTCAAAGTTTCTGCAAGGGAAAGAAGCCCCTACCGAGCCGGCCGCGTGATCAACTCGCGACCCGGCTGCACGTGCCCGGTTGCCCGGAAAATTGTCCTGGGCACAGCGGCTCAGAAACATTACTCCCTTGAAGTCGCGCTCACGTCTACTTGACAGGCCACAGCGGTGGTTTGGCGTTTACACGGCCAGGTGGATGTTCCCCATGGCGGACCAGCTTGACAGAACCGCGCATTGGCTCGAAGTGGTATTCTACAGCCGTTCGAAAGTAGATTCGCCATGCGTGCCATCGACGAGCTCTTGCAGGACACTCACCTTGCAATTCGAATGTTGCGAAAGTCGCCCGTCTTCGCTGTCGTTATCGTCGCGATGTTGTCGGTCGGTATTGGCGTAAACACCGCCGTCTTCGGAGTCGTGAACGCGATTCTTTTCCGGCCCTTGCCGGTGAAGGACGGCGCCAGGCTCCAAGTCATCGCGACCTACCGCGCGAAAACTCCGGCGCTCAGCCCCGTTTCGTTTCCCGATTTGCAGGACTACCGGGCCGCGACCCGCGACGTGTTCGACGACATCGCGGGCTATAGCGTCGGTTTCATGGGACTGGCATATCAAGGCCGGGCGCCGGCGCGTGTCCTCGTTTCCTGGGTCACCGGCAATTACTTCTCCCTGCTCGGAATCCAGCCGGCGCTTGGCCGGTTGATTCGGGAGGACGAAGCGTCGCCCGGCCCCAGCGCCCCGGTGGCCGTTCTAGGCTATTCGACGTGGGTGCGCAGATTTGGCGGCGACCCGGCTGTCATCGGGCACAAGGTGATGCTGAACGGGCGGCCGTGCACCGTCGTCGGTGTGGTTGCCGAGGAGTTCACGGGCACATTTGCGTTCTCACAGCCCGAAATTTATTTACCGGTGAACTGGATGAGTCGTTCCGTGCTGGAAGATCGAAGCGCCCGGAATCTGCACACGTTGGCGCCCTTGCGGCCAGGAATCGGCATGCAGCGCGCGCAGTCGGCCGCAGACGTCGTGGCGGAGCGGCTCAGGCGCGAGCATCCAGCCGACGATGGGGCCATCCGGCTGAAGGTCGTGCCCGAACGGCTCGCAAGACCGGAGGAAGACAACGCCCGTTCGAACGGAATCGGCGCGGCGGCGATGCTGATGCTCGTCGAGTTGGTCCTGCTGGCGGCCATATTAAACGTCGCCAACCTGCTGCTGGCGCTTGTCACCGGGCGGCGACGTGAGTTCGCGATCCGATTGGCCATGGGCGCTGCCAGCGGCCGTATCATACGGCAACTGCTGACTGAATTCGCGGTCCTCGCCGCGCTGGGCGGCCTCGCGGGTTTTGGTCTGGCTTTGCGGGTATGGCAGACTCTCGCAACCGTCCGTCTCCCGGGCGATCTGCCTCTCCGGATCGACTTCCACCCCGACGGCCGGGTGTTGGCCTACGGTGCGGCGGCGACCGCATTCACTGCTCTTATGGCCGGCCTGGTTGGCGGCCGCGGGGAGCCGCGCCGAAATGTCCACGGAGCATTGCACGAGGGAGGAGCGGCGGTAGCATCGAGCGGATGGCGCTGGCGAAAGGCGCTCCTCGTGCTGCAACTGGCGATCTCATTAGTACTGCTGATCGCGGGCGGAATGTTCCTGCGTAGCCTGCGGCAGGCGCAGCGAGCGAATTTCGGGTTCAAGCCCGAGGGAGTGCTCAATCTGGAAATGAATGTGGCGTACCTCGGTTACTCACCTTCCCTCGGCCGCGCGTTTTTCGACGAAGTGGAGCGCCGGGTCCGCAATGTTCCGGGTGTCGAAAAGGCCGCGGTCGCGTCCTCGGTTCCGATGGGCTACATGAGATCGAGCGGCAGACTTACGGCCGAAGGCCAGTCCGTTAGTCCTGCCGAGCGGGTGGTCGCCGGTAAGAACATCGTCGGACCGGATTACTTTACTACTCTGGGCATTCCAATCGAGCGCGGACGCAGTTTCACTGAGGCAGACGACGAGCGGTCCCGGGCGGTGGGGATCGTTAACCGGCGGCTTGCCGATCTGCTGTGGTCCGGGCAGGACCCGCTCGGGCGGCGTTTCAGTCAGGCGGGCCCCGACGGCCCATGGATCGAGGTCATCGGCGTCACGCCGACGGGCAAATACCGGTTTCTATTCGAGGATCTGCAACCGTATTACTACGTGCCCGTGGCACAGGAGTACACGGCGATGCGGGTGTTGCACGTGCGGACGACTGCGCGGCCGGAGGGGCTGGCCGCAGCAGTCGAACGCGAAATCCACCGCATTCAGCCAGACTTGCCGCTGTACGATGTGGAGACCATGGAGGAAGCTCTGAACGGGGGTTACGGCCTGTTTATGGTGCGGACCGGTGCGCTCTTTGCGGCGGCTCTGGCCTTCATGGGGTTATCTCTGGCAGTTATCGGATTGTACGGAGTCGTGTCGCAACTGGCGAATGAACGGACCCATGAGTACGGCATCCGGATTGCGTTGGGCGCCAATAGGAAGGACATTGCACTGGCCGTCGTCGGCAGCGGAGCGGTCCTGCTGCTTTGCGGGACGGGTATCGGTGTAACCGTCGCCTTCGGCCTGACACGATTCCTTTCCCGGTTCCTGTTCGGGCTTCCCCCGGTGGACTGGCCGTCTTTTGCCGCGGCGATCGTCTCCGTCACGGTGGTGACGCTGATCGCGATGTTCGTCCCGGCGCGCCGCGCCACTACGGTGGACCCGATTCTTGCGTTGCGCTCAGAATAGGCAGGAGCGAGCCCGGGCGCCTCTGGTCCTTCTGAAACGTTAGACGTTGGAAATTGGGCAGAGCGCGGCCAAGCGGACGAGAAACGCCCTATCCAAAAGTTGGCTGATCGGTGGTGAAGTTGCCGGGAAACGCGCAACGCGCGAATTGGCCTTTTTGAAGAGCGTTATTCGGTAATATCGGAAGCCAAGTCCGCTGGTGAGAGAATAAAATGCGAACAGAGATGTGTCGTACCTTGGCTGTTGTGCTTTGCGCATTTTGTTTTGTTCCCCAAGCACCAACCGCGGAGCAGGAAAACTCGGTCACAAAGTTCCTGCGGACGTACGTAGGGGACCCGAACGCAGGGGATACGAGGCTGACCCGATATTTCGTGGGTTTTGCTGATCTTAGGGATGATGGAACAAAAGACGCAATTGTCTATTTCGCGGATGATGGCTGGTGCGGAACCAGTGGCTGCAGAACTTTGATTTTGGTTCCACAAGGTTCATCGTACCGGATTGTCAAAACAATCACGGTTGCAAAGCCTCTGATCCGCGTGTTGCCGGAATCTCTTGCGGTGTTCCGACGACTGGCTCTACATCCCATAAAGGAAGAACCGTATCTCACACCTCGGTACACTCTATTATTGATGGCACAACTCCCGCTTATCGCATTCGAGGGCCCAATCGCGGCCGGTAAAACCACGCTAGCAAACCGTCTGGCGGCGCACCTCGGCTGTGATCTCATTCTGGAAGAGTTTGAGGGAAAT
>JAGWQP010000481.1 GCA_028876805.1 Acidobacteriota bacterium
GGCCGGCCGGCCGAGGGGGCCATCGAAGTGGGCCTTTCACGCGAAGAGCTGGCGCAAATGACCGGCACGACGCTGTTCACCGTCAGCCGGCTGTTCTCGGCTTGGGAGGCGCGCGGATTGGTCAAGCCTCGCCGGGAAGCGGTGACGATTTGCGACGTTCAGGCGCTGCGCGCCATCGCGAAAGAGACCGGGGAAAGCCCCACGCCAATCGACGGCCGGCGGCCGCGTCAGGCTCCTCTCTGAGCAGCGAGCTTGGCCGCTTCCCGGCTCACTCGCTCGACTAGTCGTCTCATCTCCGCCGCCGGCAGTCTCAAGTCGGGCGGCTTGCTGGCGGCCCCCGCCTTCTTCGTGCCCGCGATCGGCGCGTGGGCAGGGCCGCCTCCGGCGGCTTTCGGCCCGCTCTTACGCACTTTGGCCGCGGCCGGCGGGTTTTCGACAAGAGCCTTGGCGATGGTACGCGCCGAGCGGAGGACGTCCGCTGCGCGCCTGGCGTGGGCTTTGGGAAGGCTCGTTGCAGTAAGCAACAGCTCGGCCTCAGAAATGAGGCCGTAAAGCGCGCTCAGGTCTGTTCCGGTTGGCACAATTCCAAGCTTAACCGAAACCGCGAACCTGCGAAACGCCAGGAAAGTAAACAATCTACGCGGCGGGGGCGACACCCCGCACCCGAGGCTGGAGTCAACGGCAGCCCCAACGCTCACGCGCCGGGCTTCAGTCCCGGACGCTCAACGATCTCGATCTTGGCGCCGGCCGGTCCAGCCACATAGGAGAAGTTGATCGCGGGGCCGTTCGGGAGCGACAAGGGGCGCGGTTCGGTCGTCACGGTCACACCTTTGGCTCGCAGGCCCTCGATCGTCTTCGTCAGTGCCCCGGCCGAGCGCCAGCCGATGTGGTCGATGGCGTGCCCCTCGCTTGGCTCGGCCTCTCCGCGCTCGACGAGGATCCACATGTCGCTGAAGCCGGTAGCGCTGTACTTGATGGCGTCCACGCGTCCTTTTAGCTTAGTGCGTTCTCCGCCGAACTTTGCCAACAGCCAGCTGAAAACCTCATCCGGGTTCGGTCCACGCATATGGACGTGGTGCAGCCCGAGCAGTTCCGGATCCTCGACGACCTCGATGCGCGTTCCCCACGGGTCTTCTACGAAGCCGAGCTTGAAGAGTCCAGGCACCTCGCGCGCGGGCGTGACAATCTTGATGCCGGCTGCTTGGAATTCTTTCATCTTCGCGTCGAGGTCAGCGAACGAGAAGCCCATGTGATCGATGGCGCTTCCGCTGCTCGGTTTCGCATCCGCCTTCTGGAGGAATAGAAACCGGGTGCTGCCGAACATCAGCCGGTCGGGCGCCTCCGTAATCCGACGCCCGCCAAAGTATTTCTCATACCAATTGGCGGCCGCCGGCGGATCGGGCACATTGACATGGATGTGGTCGTAAGGGAACGTCTGTGCCGCCACCGAAGTGGCAAAAGCCCCCAAAGCGAAGCACGCGAAAGCAGCCGAAAGCACGCCTCGTCGCATCAAGACTCCTTTTCAGTCGGTCCGCCAGTGCCGGACCGAGTCCCAGTTTACCGTAGGGGGGAGTGAGGTTACTACTACACGCTGAGTCGCGGGTCAACCCGCAAGGAGAGGCACCGGTCTGAGCTGCGCAGCAGACGCGTACGGCGAATCCCTGTAGATGTCGCCGGCATTCGTCTATTTGTCGGTCGTTTCAGGGACAGCGCCTGGAGCGGCGCCTGCGTCACCAGCGGCGTTACCGACGAATAACTTCCTCCCGTCGGTAAACGTGATGACGCTGCCGTTGGCGCGGTTCGATCCGTCCTTTGCCTGGAAACCCTCAACGATCAGTTCGGTGCCTGCGGCCAACGAGTACTTCGTAAAGCCCCGGCGCAGCAGCGAATTGGGCGCTGCAGCTTCGATCATCCATGTGGTGACCTTGCCGTCGTCCCCTTTCACGTCAAGGTGAAGCCAGGCGTGCGGGTTAATCCACTCCATCTTCGAGACGGTTCCTTTGAATTTGATCGGCTTGTTGGCGTCAAACTCCGCGGCAAACGCGTGATGAGCCCATACTGGCACCGTGGCTAAAAGCAAAACGCCCGCACCAAAAACGACTCCAAGTTTCTTTGTCATATCTGGTTCTCCTCGACAGACTATTTCTTGTTCGCGGCTTCGGCCGCGGCTCTCTCTTGAGCACGGGCGCCGCTGAGGGAGTCAAACATAGCGTAGTTGCCCTCGTGGCACGCATATTCGAAATTCTGGTAGCCGGGTTCTTGCGTAAGCGGGAACGCGACCTTGAAAGGCCTTGTGTACGTTTTCGGATCGTCGATCGTCACTTCGTAATGCATCTCGTTCGGACCGACGCGCGTATACCGCTCGATCAATTTCAGCTCATCACTCGTGGGGACGCCTCCTCCGTTGAGACCGATTCCCGTCCGGTTGCCCACGAAATTCGTGGTCTCGACAACCAGCGTGTTGCCCTCCCAGTGGCCGCGCGCGTCGCCCATATAAGAGCGGATTTTCGGGCTCGCATGCGGACGACCATCGGTCGGAATCACCCGCGCTTCGTGGACCATTTCCTGCAAAATCGTGACGTACCCGGGGGCCTGTACGATCTGTTGTCCATTTCCATAGATCACCGGGAAGATGGAGCCGGTCACGCCCCGGCTGATGCAGCGGATGTAGTAGCTGAAGTCTTCCCACGAATCGGCCTTGGGATTGTTGTTGCCGGCTCCTTCCGGGATCGGCCGGGCCTTGGCTTCCGGAAGTAGGTCGGGGGCCCTGCCGTTCGGCGGGTCTATGATGAGCGAGGTCTGCTTGCAAGGCCGCCGCGCCCGTTCGCCCCAATGGCTCGGGGGCCCGGTGCCCACCCTCTGATCGGGGGCTACGGTTTGTTCGAGATCGGTTTGCTTTTGCTTTTGGAGCCGTGCCTGGCCCTGGGCGAGTTCCTCCTCGGTGAAGTAGAGTCTGTCACCGAGATCGGCGGGCCGGTTCAGGGGGGTGCCGATGCAGTCGTCATCCGTCCAGGTTCCCTGCAAATCCGGGTCTCCCCACGGTGTCTTCAGTTGCGTCCAGCCTGCGGGCTTGGGCACGGGTTTGGCGGCTTGCGCCAGCGCCGGACCGGAGGTCAGCGCAAAGAGGGCAGCCGCAGCCATCAAGGTCGCATTCTTCATTCGTCTCTCCTTCGATGTGAAACGCCGCTCCGGGAACTACTTTTTCTTCAGATCTCCATAGATCAGCTCTTCGGCGAATTCAACGCATTTGAACTCGTTGAGCTGCGCGTTCTTTTCTTTTCGTCGGTAGAAGACCGTACTGATCTTCCAGGGCCGCGTATAGATGGTTTTATCCTCGACGGTAGCTTCGTAGCTGATGTGATCCGCGTCGGGTAGCGTAAAGCGCTCCACCACGTGAGTATTCTCGGTCTGGAAATCTCCTGATCGATCGAACCAGCTATTCCCATTCAACCCGCTGACATCAACGACCAGCGTTTCGCCTTCCCAGCGGCCGTTCGATGTTCCCATCCAGGTGTCCACGGCGCCCTCTTTGAACTTGCCCATGTTGATCACGCGATTCGAAGTCGCATACTCGTACGCGAACGCAATGTCCCGCTGCGACTGAACGATCTGGAATGGGAAAGGCATGTAATTCGCGCGCGGGATTCCGGGCATATAGCACTTTACTTCGGGGTCCAGTTTCAGGCGGTTCTCGAAGTTTTCCTTCTGCCTGGCCGCGGCTGCCGGTGTATACGGAATCTCGCCACCCTCGACAATCCCCTGGCCGGCAGGCATGGCGCCGACCGCGCCGAGCTGAAAGAAAGGCCCAGGCCGCGCGCTGTGATCTTGAATATCCCAATCGGCTGTACCCAAAGCCTGCCACAGGCCGCTGAAGTTCGGTTTGCCTTCCGGCATGCGCGGGATCGGCGAGGCCGTTCTCGCCGGCGTTTGCCCGTCGCTCGGCATCGCGGTCGAAAGGACAACCAACGCCGCGGACGCGAGGATCCCCACGCACCATCGAAGAGCCATACCCGTCAGTCTACTAAATCCGCTACTCTGCTTCAGTCGGCGCGGCTCGCGCGGTTAGCCCATGGCAGGTCGAGATCCCGGGTGCCGCAGTCTGCCGCTCGGGCACATCGTTTCCCTAACGGTACAACCGCGGCGTTCCGCCTCTTGTAGTACGGTGTGCCAGGAACGCGGCCTCAGCGAGCCCACCGAGATCACGCGGCCGATCCTGGAACGATCCCAGCACTGGCTCTATCACCACCGCAAGACCAACGGCCAGCCCCATTCGGCTTCCGCACGCAGCACACCCGATTGCAAGCCATCAAGAGTATCTTTCAATGGATGGCGCGCCAGAATCATCTCCTGCACAATCCGGCTTCCGAGATCGTGCTGCCGCGCATGGAACACCAGTTGCCGAAATACGTGCTCACGGCGGACGAGGCAGAGCAAATCATCCAACAGAGTATCCGGGACCCCGAAGGCCTGCGCGGCAGCGCCGTCCTGGAGACCTCTTACTCGACCGGAAAGCGCCGGATGGAACTAGCGCACCTGAGGCTCTGGCTCCGGGCCGCTGTAGACCAACCCATTCTGAGAAGAGAGAAAAAGGAGGCTTCTGCTCGGGTGTCCCGCCTTGCCGCAGCCGCGCAACTGGGTTTAGTGAAAATCGAAGCTGACAACCTCTCCGGACCTGCGGACGAGTGCCGTGATGGGTCTGGTCCGATAAGAATAGGCCAGGACCCCGGGCTCCTCGGTGGTGCTTTGTGAATAGTTACTCCCCCAAATCGCCTTACATTCATTCCACCGCAAGCCTCCCCATGGGTGAACGCGAATCTCGACTAGTTTCTTCGTTTGAGTGTCGAACGTCAGGTCGAAGACTCGATAGCGTCTTGTGGGGTCGACGAAAGTGAACGTCTCTGGGCCGAGGTTCCTAGGATGACCGACCACGCGGCCAAGCTCAGCCTTGGCGTCCTTAAGCTCCCAGAAGTGCAGACGCTGCCGGAGATAGCTCGCGCTCCCTTGCAGCATCAGTGGATTGGCGGCACTATTACCCGATGCTAAGGGATTCTCGGGCGCTGGCTCATGTGGCAGGCGGAAGTTGACTTCGGTGTTTGAAACGACCACGACGGGCTTCGCATCCTTGAACCCAGGCCGAAACTTCCACTTGCGGACAGCCTCGACCGCTTTCTCGTCCAGACCAAGGCCGAGCCTTCGAGTCACTCGGATATTTCTTGCATAACCATCAGTGCCAACCTCTGCGTAGAGGATCACGGTCCCCTCAAGCCCGGCTTTCCGCGCCTCCTCAGTGTATTCAGGGTCCACCCTGTAGAGGAGAGCCGGAGCACTAACACCA